>JBEGMB010000078.1:0-8475 GCA_041183245.1 Bacteroidota bacterium | reverse complement strand
CCCTAGATGCGTATGCGACAGATGGTTCGGGAGCCTTTGGTAAGTGGGATATCACCCCCGCCGGTTTGCACGCCATGATATTCATTCCTGGGCAATCTACTATTTTCATTGACCCCATGTTCGAGGGGAATAATGAATACTATATCGTGTATCGAAAACGTGACTTTATAAGTGATAAAATCATGCAATGTGATGTGGAAAATTTCGACGAAGCGAAACCTTCACAGACTAATAAATCAATGTTTGGTACCTGTGAACTTCGCACCTATCGCCTAGCGTTGTCCGCGACAGCAGAATATACAATTTTTCATGGAGGAAGCGTAGCGCAGGCTGCAGCCGCCCAGGTGGTTACCATGAATCGTGTAAATGGGGTGTATGAGAAAGACATAGCTATCACCATGGTAATTATTCCAAATAATAATTCGTTGATTTATACTACGGCCGCATCCGACCCATATACAAATGGTACCCCGGGAACCATGATTAATCAAAACCAAACCAATGTAGATAATGTGATTGGTAGTGCTAACTATGACATTGGACATGTCTTTGGAACAAACAGTGGAGGTCTTGCTGGTCTTGGTGTTGTGTGCACCGGAGGACAAAAAGCGCGCGGTGTTACTGGTAGCGGTGCACCCATTGGAGATCCGTTTGATATTGACTATGTTGCGCATGAAATGGGGCATCAGTTTGGAGGTAATCATACACAAAACAACAATTGCAACAGCGTTGCTGCAGCCCGAAGGGAACCGGGAAGCGCCAGTACGATTATGGGGTATGCAGGTATTTGTGCACCCAATGTACAAAACAACAGCGATGATTACTTTCATGGGTATAACCTGCAAGAAATTAGCAATGAAATTTTAAGCAACGGACATCAATGTGAGGTGATTACGGCCTTAAATAACACACCTCCGGTGATTAATTCCACCAGTGGAAATATCGTGGTTCCAATCTCCACACCTTTTATACTTACTGCGCATGCAAGCGATGTAGATGGAGATGTACTTTCTTACTTGTGGGAACAAATGGATAACGAGGCAACTACCCAACCACCGGTAGCCACAGCAACGGGTGGACCAAATTTCAGAAGTTTTGATCCGTCACTTGATTCTAACCGTTATTTTCCAAACCTTACCTCACTCGCTTCAAATGGTCCCTTTACGTGGGAGGTATTGCCTTCGGTTGCGCGGGTAATGGATTTTCGGCTTTCCGTGCGAGATAACCATGGTGTGGGTTCATGTAATGATTACACCGATGTTACGGTAACAACCAATGCATCCGCAGGACCGTTTGTAGTTACCTATCCTTCTGCTGCCGGAATTACGTGGGTTGGAGGAAGTTCCCAAACGGTTACTTGGTCTGTAGCGAATACCAATGTGGCTCCAATCAATTGTGCGGATGTTCGCATTCTTTTGTCGGTTGATGGGGGTCAAACCTACCCGTATGTGCTTTCTTCAACAACAGCGAACGATGGAACAGAAACTATTGTATGTCCAAACGTTTCTACCAACACAGCCCGTGTGATGGTGATGTCTGGCGCGCAAACCTTCTTTGATATCTCAAACAATAACTTCACCATTACGTGTGGAACTACACAAACACCGGTATTTAACGCACTTTCAGTTGCTTGTCAAAATGATGCGGCTTTTAGTTTACCAAGCACTTCAGATAATGGCATAACGGGGTCTTGGACACCGGCATTGAATCTTACTGTTCCAGGTTCGTTCACCTATAATTTTAATCCGGCAGCGAATCAATGTGCTAATCCAGCGAGTGTTCAACTCACCGTTCAACCACAAGTAGAACCGGTATTTACCCATCCAACCACGCTTTGTCAGAATGATCCATTCATGTTACCGGTTACTGCTCAAAACGGAATTACAGGCACTTGGAATCCTCAAGTGAATTCACAACAGGTGGGTAGCACAACGGTAACATTTACCCCAGATGCAGGGCAATGCAGTAATTCAGTAAATCAAACGATCCTTGTTAACGCAACGCCCACCAATGCCATAACACAGACCGGAATCACGCTTTCTTCGGTGGCAACGGGAGTAACGTATCAATGGATTGACTGCAATACGAATCAACCGGTACTTGGCGCTACAAATCAAAGCTTTACCACTACAGAAGCTGTTGGAACGTATGCTGTTATAGTTTCCGCAAATGGCTGTTCAGATACCTCAACCTGTATAAGTGTTGATCAATCCGGGCTTAGTGAAGGGGACTTTAACTTCGGCTTAATTCCAAATCCAGCAAACGAAAGTGTGTTGATTCAATGGAATACAGAGGCTATTCAAGTGATAGAACTCCTCGATGAGGCAGGGAAAATCGTGCGCCGAGTATACCTTACAGGAGCAGCTCATCAGGCGGAGCTTTCTTTAGTACAAATTGCAGCGGGTGTTTATCACGTGCGTTTGATTGGTGCGAATAATGTAGCAATTGAAAAACTCATCAAATTATAATGCGTCCTTTTTATTTAATTTTCTTTCTGTTAGCGCACGTTATTGGGTATAGCCAGACCTATTACCTAACAGGTCGCCCATTTCCCTTAGAACGAAATAATGCCATCAAGGAAGTCGCTAAACAATGGGGACTCGATGTTAAATATGCGGGTAATGATGTGGTGGAAGCCGTTGGACTTGATGAGTTAAATAAAGAGGTCGACCGAGTGGATTCGATTATTGCACTAACAAAAGGGAAGGAATGGCTAAGTTATTTTTTTAGCGAGGTTGATAAACAGCAGGCAATTCATGAATTAATCCGTCATCATTTATACAATGTAAATATTCCTGCCTTTTCAATCACGAGTAAATATTCGGAAGGTGTTGAAATAAAAATTATTATAGGTCATTTAAAAAGAAAAAAATACCTCGCTTCAATAATATTCATTAAGAATAATGAAACCATTGGTTGTGATTCAACTTATTTAATCAAGTGGAATCGAAGAAAGAAAATGAGGATTCAAGAGGAGTGCAAGGTGTTTTATCAATTTCCTGAAAATGGGATAATAATAAAATAGCATTGGAAGCGAGGGTATTAAAGTCAACAGGGAGTTGGTATGTGGTAGAAACATTAACAGGCGAGGTATTTAATGCCCGTTTGCGGGGTAAATTGAAGCAATCGGGACTGCGCTTAACGAATCCCATTGCGGCAGGTGATCGCGTTACCTTAAAGGATCAAAGAGATGAGGAGGATAATCATGTCATCGAAGATATCTTGCCTAGAACAAATTATGTATCAAGAAAATCTACCAACCTGAGCAAGGAAATGCAGATTTTAGCAGCGAATATTGATCAGCTGTTTATCATCGTAACCTTGAAAGACCCTAAGACGCACCCCTTGTTTATTGACCGTTTTTTAGTGGCGGCTGAATCCTTTAGAATTCCGGTTATTTTACTATTCAATAAGGTAGATTTGTACACCAAAGTAGAAGCTGATTTGTATAAAACCTTGTCGGAAATGTATGAGCGCATCGGTTATCCCTGTTATCAAATACAGAGCACGGACAAGAATTCGGTAGAATTTCTTAAAAAGCTCATGCAAGGCAAGCAGGTGATGCTGGGAGGAAACAGTGGGGTGGGAAAATCCTCCATTGTTAATGCCTTAGATGCCTCTGTACAGTTAAAAACAGGGGAAATATCTGCAGCGCATCAACAAGGAAAACACACCACTACCTTTGCTGAAATGCATAAGTTGAGTTTTGGTGCTTATGTGATAGATACCCCGGGTATCAGATCCTTTGGTTTGGTAGATTTGGAAAAGGAACATCTTGGGCATTATTTTCCAGAAATACGTGCCTTTATGGAGGATTGCCGTTTCAATAATTGTATGCACTTGAACGAACCGGGCTGCGGTGTAGTTAGAGCGGTGGCAGATGGAGTAATCTCCAGTCAGCGCTATGCGCATTATAAAGCGATTTTGGAGGAGGAAGATAACGACCCATATAGAAGAAGTAAATTCTAATGAAAGTAGTCATTCAGCGTGTTACGGAAGCCTCTATTATGATCGATGGAAAGGTCCATAATCAAATAAATCAGGGTTTTGTTGTCCTTTTGGGTGTCGGTCAAACCGATAACGAACAGGACATTATTTACTTGGTTCAAAAAATCTTAGGCTTGCGGATCTTTTCTGATGCTGAAGGGAAAATGAATTACTCCTTGGATGAGGTAAATGGGGAAGTGTTATTGATAAGTCAATTTACCTTATTCGCATCAACAAAAAAGGGGAATCGTCCGAGTTACATTGACGCAGCGCCTCTCGGAATGGCCATACCCTTATATGAAAAATTCATCGAAGTGATAACGGCATCCTTAGGTGGCCGTTTAAAAACCGGGATATTTGGTGCCGATATGAAGGTGAGTTTAATCAATGATGGTCCCGTGACCATTCAAATGGACTCAAAAAACAAGGCTTAATACCCAGATTCTTTTTCTTTGGTATCAATCGTATAAACTAAGCCAAAGTTCAATCCTGCTGCCGCCGCCCGCGTTTTGCAGTAGTCCGGATATTTCAAATTATCAGAAAGCGAATTTCCGTAGGCATCAACTCCTTTCGCATCTTTAATCCCATATTGTAAACGCAAGCCGAAAATAATTCCAAGGGGCACGCTTTTAAGGATTTTACGGTTAATACCAAACCCAATAAATGCGTTGGAATAACTTTTCGCATATTCTCCCGAAGCATCTGAAGTTATAGGAAAAACCCCATCTCGAGAATACATCGCACTTCGAATCTTATTGTACTGGGCACCTAATTCAAAATAAGCCCCTCCTTTGTTTTGGAAACGCAGGTACATCGGCATTTGAAAGGTTTTTAAATTTACCATGGAGGTATAGCTTCCACCAGGAATTTCACCCGCATATTCTGCGTTGTGTGCCCCGAAATTTGTTTCTAACCCCAAACTAAAAAATCCCATGCGTAACCCAAATAGCATCCCGTAGTTACTGCCCCAACTCGGTGCGTAATCTTGTTCTTTCCCTTGGTCAGAAATATTTTGATTAAACAACCAGGTTGAATTAACTTGACCTTTTGCGCCTACATCAAACCCAAGTTGAGCTGTTGAGTTAAAAATAAAGGCACCAATAAAAAGAAGGGAATAAATGAATTTCATAGCATTAGTTTTTACAAGTATAGTAATTTCTATTTATTGATTTGTTGTCGAATGTATAAAATGTAAAACACCCCATCTTTTTTATCCAACAATTCCATCTCAGCCATGTAGTAGGGTGTTTGAAGTTTTTCACCAGGACCGTATATAGGCTTAAAGTTCGAATTGCTAACTAAGATATTGTATCCATCCCCACCGTTTATATAGGCTTTTTCAATCTTCCAACTCACCCCTTCAGGAACGGTTAAACTGCTCCCCCCATAGGCGGATTTAACAAAGGAAGTGTCTTGGGCGAACGTTGTTCCTACCCAAATCAATAAAAAGAAAGAAAATAACTTTCTCACGGAACTATATTGAATTCAATAACCGAATACCCTCGCGCGCAAAAAGTAGCACTGGTGCATGTGCAAATGGTGGATCCTGCAGGCACCCAAATTGGAAGATTAGTCATTTGATTTCCAGCGCTATGAATTCCAAAACTCAATGGAATGGAATTAATACCTAAGTATCTGCCATAGTAGTGATAGTAAAAACTTGGGGCCCCGCAAATTGTGAAAAAACTCTGTGTCGATCCACTTCCATCTACCGCGTAGGTGTCCGCACCAGCATCACTAAATACACTTTCAATTTTCCACACCTTGCCTGCGGGTACCGTTTGTGGGGGATCGGTATTTGAGATGATTTTAGCTTGGTTAAATTGCAAATTACCTTGTGAGAAGCCGGTGAAAAATGACAATAGAGTAAAGGCTATTAATAGATGTTTCATGGAATAATATTAAATTCAATTACATTAATTCGTGCCACATTAACCCATGCCTGTAGCGTTTGTCCTCCATACAACCAAATCGGATAATGCTGTTCCCAAACAAAATAAGATGCACCATTATATCCTCCGTTTCCGGAACGTGCAGATCTAACAACATGTGCTGATCCATCAATTTTAATTTGATCGTCCTGGGTTAATGAACTTGAAACAGATCCAACAGATGCTGAGTAGATAACACTTTCAATCTTCCAAACTTTACCCACAGGAACAGTTTCTTGGGCAAATACCATTTTGACTTGATTAAATTGAAGGTTTCCTTGTGCTTCCAATTCGCCAATTGAAAACAGGGTAAGGGAAAAAATCAAAATGTACTTCATTATGGAACGATATTAAATTCTAAGATGCTGGCCACGCCACTGGTTAAGCCGCTAAAAAAAACATTTTGCCCGCCAGTTATCCAATAGGGAAAGCTATCGAATACAGGCCCATAACTGGTATGCGTATTTTTAAGGAACACTTGTTGCCCCGCAACAGAAACGCTAAAAAACGAAGAATAAGAACTCAACCCCACACCTTCTATTTTCCAAACTTTACCTGCCGGAACGCTGTAATTATTTCCGTTACTAGTAAACGATAAATTAAGTACTTGATTGAGTTGTAGGTTCCCTTGTGAATAAACGTTAGAAGAAGCACTTAACACAACATAAAGAACAAATGGTAGAAAATAATTTCGCATACGTAAGTTTAGGTTTCCCGAAAATAGACAATTGTTTTCAGCTCTTGAAATTATTTTTGTGTTAATTCATACTAGAAAAAGTTGATTAGTATTCAAAGGATTGTTAATTTAGGACTTCAATTATTATCCTATGAACCTAATTACTACTACATTTTCTAAGTGTATTTTTACTTTATCCTTTTTACTCCTCGGTGTTACTGTTTTTGCCCAAACACCTGAAGGGATTAACTATCAAGCCGTTATTCGTAAAACAGATGGATCTTTGGTTGCAAATACTACCATTGCGATTAGAATACAATTAAAACAAAATTCAGCTACAGGGACTGTGGTGTATTCAGAGCGTCAAAGTGTGATTACCTCGCAATATGGACTTGTGAATTTTATTATTGGACAAGGAACTGTGCTTTCTGGTACATTTTCCACTATCAATTGGTCTACTGGAAATTATTGGGTGAGTCTAGGGGTAGATTTTATAAACGGAACGAATTATATAGACTACGGTTCGCAGCGTCTAATGAGTGCCCCCTATGCCTTGTATGCAAAAACAGCGGGTGTGCAATTAAATCAATGGAGATATGGAGCAGTTGCTCCTGCGGCAGCTTTAGGAAATATTGGTGATTTTTATTTGAATACAGCTACTGGTGATGTACATTATAAATCTGCCGCTTCAACCTGGACGTTAACAGGAAACATCAAGGGCCCACAAGGGAACGTGGGGGCTACCGGCGCAACTGGCCCTGCAGGTGCAACGGGCGCTACAGGAGCAACTGGTCCGGCAGGCGTTGCCGGTCCACAAGGTCCTGCGGGGGCAACTGGCGCTACAGGTCCACAAGGCCCTGCGGGCCCACAAGGTCCAGCGGGCGCAGCGGGTGCAACTGGTGCAACGGGTCCGGCAGGAGCACAAGGAATAGCAGGAACAAATGGTATTAACGGCACCAACGGCACAGCAGTTTTAAACGGCAATACCAATCCTAACGCAGGAATTGGAGTTAATGGTGATTTTTATATTAACACCGTAACAAATGAATTATTTGGCCCTAAAGCAAATGGTGCGTGGCCCGCAGGAGTTTCATTAGTTGGTCCGGCTGGCGTTGCCGGTCCACAAGGTCCAGCGGGTGCAACCGGCCTACAGGGTCCGGCCGGCGCAGCAGGTGCCACAGGTCCAGCTGGTGCAACTGGCCTCCAGGGTCCAGCAGGTGTTGCAGGTCCACAAGGTCCAGCTGGTGCAACGGGTCCAGCAGGTGCTACCGGCCCTGCCGGCGTAGCCGGACCGCAAGGTCCAGCCGGATTATTGGCAAGTGGCTCAGCGGCAGGAAATACGCCGTATTGGGATGGAACACAGTGGGTATTAAATAGCTCTAATATTTTTAACAACGGATCAGGTATAGGTATCGGTACCGTAGCACCAAACGCATCGGCCGCATTAGAGGTGAATTCTACAACAAAAGGATTCTTATTGCCGACGATGACTCAAACCCAACGCAATGCAATTTCTACGCCCGCTACGGGCTTGTTAATTTATCAATCAGATAACACGCCCGGATTTTATTATTACAACGGGTCAGCATGGACGGCCATCGCAGGAGCTGCTGCAGGAGGTGGAGGAGCTGCCGGATACTCTTCCACAGCGAATACCTTAATTTATACTACCGACGGTTTTTAATAGTGATGCGAAGGATATTTATTGTTGTAACAGCTTTCTTCGCTGTATTAATTACACACGCACAAGGCAATCTGCAGTTTAACCAGGTGGTCACGTACAATATTGGTGGAATCGCAAATCAATATGACAATGTGAACTTTACGGTACCCGTAGGCAAAGTATGGAAAATAGAATCCGCGGTTAATTGGTCTGGAAAT
>JBEGMB010000077.1:0-3197 GCA_041183245.1 Bacteroidota bacterium | reverse complement strand
TAATTACTGAGTATTATCACCCTTTTGCCTCCAAGGGATTGCGACCAAATGACGTCTATAAAAAAAGTTTAGGCATTGCACTTGAGTGGTATACGTTTGGCCATAGCTTTACTATAAATTTAACGAATGCGCAAGGTATTGGTGAGACCCAGTTTATTCCATATACTACATCCGACTGGTTAAAAGGTCAATTTAGGCTTGGTTTTTGCGTCGGCAGGAAATTTACATTTGAAAACGAATAATTAATTACACATGAAAAAAGCAATATTACCCATCGTTTATTTCGGTTTATTAATCGCATCAACATCAATGGCAGTTGCGCCAACAGGCGACTTCGAAGTGGCTGAAGGTCATTCGATTGCCTTTAAGAGTGACCATCCTTCTGGGAAGTTTACCGATATTAGTGGGGATGTGACCTATTCATCCGGTTCGCCTACAGATGCCACGTTTAATTTAAAAATTCCGGTGAATACGATAAGTACAGGGAATGGCATGATGAACAAAAAAGCCCTCACCAAAGAGTGGTTCGAAGAAGAGACGTACCCAAATATTAAATTTAAATCTTCCAGCGTCACTAAAGACGAAAATGGAGATTTACAAATAAAAGGAGACTTAACCATTAAAGGTACCTCTAAAGAATACGCCATTCCTGCAAAAGTTTCGGGAAGCTCATCAAAATACACATTCAAGGGTACATTTTACGTTAATCGAATAGACTTTAAAGTAGGTAAGAAAAGTGAAACAGTTCCTGATAAAATGAAGATTGTTTACGAATTGCCAGTAAGTAAAAAAACAGACAAATGAGAAAATTCATGATTCATGGCTTAATTGTAGCCGTTATATCCTCTTTAGTTGGAGGGTTTTACCTCCATTATTTTTATGCATTGGAATTAGATGAGAGCTACAAGGTTTTGCCTATTTGGAAGGTGATTTCTATTTACATCGCTTTGTCTTTGTTCTTGTCATTAGTATTAATGATTGCTAGCCGGGTTTTAAAGAAATGGGGTGTAATTGTGTTAAATACAGTATTAACCATGGCTTCAGTGGCAAGCATTGCTCTTCCCATTACCTATATTAATCAGGAAATTGATACAAACTTTATCGCTGTTGCCGCGATTCCTGTACATTTCATTATGCCAATTATTTGGTTGGCACTGCAGCCTTTAACATTTAGTTCAAGCCATGAAGCTTAACTACATACTCCGTTTAATTGCATTTACAAGCATCTCCGTATTACTTGTAAATTGCACAAAAGACAAGGTAACTGTTGTTATTCCTCCGGATTGTCCAGATACGGTTTCATTTAATGCCGAAATTCTGCCGTTGATTCAAAATAATTGTTCTGGGTGCCATAGTTCTGGGAATGGTACAGGGTATACCCTAACTAATCATACGAATATTAGCATCTCGGCGGATGCGATTCTTGGATCTATGCACGGTGCTGGGTATCAATTGATGCCTCAAGGGGGTCCTGCATTACCCGATTCTTCGATTCAAAAAGTAGAATGTTGGATTTACCAAGGAAAAAAAAATAACTAATTTAGACACGAATTAAAATTTCGAAAAGATGCGTATTGTTTTGATTTTACCGGTAGCTGCATTATTAATGTCCGGTTTCGCCTATTTTTCCGTTGATGCTTCGCAGCATGGATTCCTTCGGTCCCCGTTAAATAGCGGCGGCGCTTCTCCAGGTATGACGGGGGCTCCCAACGAAAGTAATTGTACGCAATGCCATTCAGGATCTGTTCAGAATGGTGACACAGAGAATTTATTAACCATATTAAGCGGTGCAACCCCTGTAAGCACGTATGTTCCCGGCCAGCAGTATACAGTTAATCTATCAATGTCATCTAATCCTGCAAAGCGAGGATTTCAGTCTACTGCATTAACCTCAACAAACACAATGGCCGGCGGATTTACAGGGCAAGCGGGAAATACTTCAATTAATGGAGGCGCAAAGAAATATGCAAATCATACCTCCGGAAGTAATACAAGCGTTAACGCGCCATCTTGGTCATGGACATGGACTGCTCCAGCAGTTGGTTCAGGCCCGGTTACTTTTTACGTTGCGACTAATAAAACAAATAACAACGGCAACGATAATGGAGATATGATTTATTTATCGCAGCATGTTATACAGGAAGAGTCGGGTAATGGGGTTTTGGAAGGAGACGAGCAGGTACTACAGCTTGTTCAAATAACAAGCGAACGCGTAACATTCAAAGCGCCTAAAAACGTTGGACAAGTTAATGGAATAACGATATTCAATGCAACTGGTAAAATGGTATGTTATATACCATACCTAAAAGTAAATAATAATGAGATTGTGATTGAACGAACTTCATCTATTGAATCTGGATTGTTTTTCATTTCAATGAGTATCAATAAATCACTCTACACTAAAAAGATTGCATTACAATAGGGTGTAATTGACCCTTTACAATTTAAAAGTTTCTGTTTAAGTATTTCATTTGCAGGGAGTTTCGGCTCCCTGCATTTTTTTGTAACCTTTTCAAATCAATTCGCGTTAAAAAAACCTGAAATTTTGTGCGTTAAAGTTTGGTGAATGCAAAAGAGTGTGTATCTTTGCACCCCGCAATTGAGAAAAACATCGCAAACGAGTGAGGTTAATTGAGGAGAGAAAAAAGAAAAAAATATTTTTTGGTTTTTTCTTGGAGAATAAAAAAGAGTGTGTATCTTTGCACCCCGCTAAGCAATATTAGAGGGTTTTGAAAAGCAGAATAAGTTTAGAAGGTTATCTGCAGCGAATGAAGTTCATTGACGTATTGAGAAACAAGGAAACAGCGTTTTAAAGAATATAAAACGACATCTCGAGCTCTTACAAATTCAAAGTTATTATACAACGGAGAGTTTGATCCTGGCTCAGGATGAACGCTAGCGGCAGGCCTAACACATGCAAGTCGAGGGGCAGCACAGATTAGTTTACTAATTGGGTGGCGACCGGCGCACGGGTGCGTAACGCGTATGCAACCTACCCTGTACTGGGGGATAGCCCGGAGAAATTCGGATTAATACCCCATAGTATTATGTAACCGCATGGTTGTATAATTAAAGATTACGGTACAGGATGGGCATGCGTCCTATTAGCTAGATGGTGAGGTAACGGCTCACCATGGCTACGATAGGTAGGGGGCCTGAGAGGGTGATCCCCCACACTGGTACTGAGACACGGACCA
>JBEGMB010000076.1:0-3067 GCA_041183245.1 Bacteroidota bacterium | reverse complement strand
GTTATATTTGATGAAGGCATTTCAATCCACACATACGATTCAAGTGCTTTCTCGAGGATATGGAAGAAAAACAAAAGGTCACATTCAACTTACCCCAGCACATCACGCAGCGGATGTTGGCGATGAACCCTTGATGTATTTCAAACAAAAGAATCCACAGGATGAAATCCATGTTTCCGAAAACAGAATCAAGGCTATAGGTAACCTTAACAGGGATTCAAATCACATCTTATTGCTAGACGATGCCTTTCAACACCGAAAGGTGCGTGCCGGATTCAGCATCTTGGTTAGTGATTTTAATGCCCCGTTTTTTAATGATTTCGTCTTACCTATTGGAAACCTAAGGGAACCCAGAAGAGGTGCCAAACGTGCAGACCTTGTGTTGTTTACTAAGTGTCCAAGTGAAATTAGCGCAGACACCAAGAAACGGTATACCGATAAAGCCGCACAGCATGGACTTCGCGCTTTTTTTAGCAAAATCGCTTATGCTCCCCTTCAATCTGTGAATGGAATTCCTCTTCCGAAAGCAACTCATGCCCTTTTGGTAACAGGTATTGCGAATCCCCAGCCTTTAAAAAATCACCTTGAAAAAACCTTTACGGTTAGTCATATTAAATTTTCAGATCACCATGAATTTACACAGGAAGAAATCAAGAAAATTCATAAGAAATTTGATACCTTTGATGCAACAAAAACAATCATTATAACAACAGAAAAAGACTTCATGCGGCTAAGCGCGATGGAATTGTATCCAGAATTATCAAGGTATCCTTGGTTTATACAACCCATTGAATTATCCATTGATCATGAAACCGAATTTTTAACCTCAATAAAAACATATGTTAGAAAAAATTAAAGAGACTGTCGCCTATCTAGAATCAAGAACAAACGTTAAACCAACAATAGGGATCATTTTAGGTACTGGCTTAGGAGGCCTAGTAAAAGAAATCAATGCAATTGATGTAATTCCTTATGAAGAAATTCCAAATTTCCCGGTTTCTACCGTTGAAGGGCATTCAGGGAAACTAATTTTTGGAGAACTTGGAGGAAAACATGTAATTGCTATGCAAGGACGCTTTCATTATTACGAAGGATACAGCTTACAAGAAGTTACCTTTCCTGTTCGGGTAATGAAACTCCTAGGAATTGAACGCTTGTTTGTAAGTAATGCCTCAGGAGGTGTAAATCCAGACTTTGAAGTAGGCGAAATCATGATCATGAATGATCACATCAACTTATTCCCGGGCAATCCATTAATTGGTAAAAACATCGATGAATTAGGTCCAAGATTCCCGGATATGAGTGTGCCGTATGATCCAAGCATGATTGATCTTGCCTTACATATTGCCAAAGAAAACAGCATTAAAGTGTCTGTTGGATGTTACGCTGGACTTACTGGACCAACACTTGAAACTCCAGCAGAATATGGCTATGTTCGTGCCATTGGCGCAGATGCTGTAGGAATGTCAACTGTTCCTGAAGTCATTGTTGCGCGTCATATGCAAATCCCATGTTTTGCAATTTCGATTATTACGGATCTTGGTGTACCGGGTAAAATTCAAAATGTTACCCACCAAGATGTAGTTGAAGTAGCGAGTCGCCAAGAACCAAAGATGACTCAAATTATGAAAGAACTCATTGCTCGAATTTAACATGATAGACGAAACAGTTCGTGCAAAATACAAGGTAGTCATTGGATTAGAAGTCCATGCCCAAATGCTTACCGCTTCGAAAGCCTATTCTTCGGATGCGAATCGCTATGGAGATGCCCCGAATACCTTAGTTAGCCCCATTACTCTTGGTCATCCAGGCACCTTACCCGTGATGAATGAAAAGACGATTGAATATGCGATACGATTAGGATTAGCCTGTTCTTGTCACATTAGTGAGAAACAACATTTTGCGCGTAAGAATTATTTCTATCCCGATTTACCCAAAGGCTATCAGATTACCCAAGATAAAACCCCAATCTGTACCGGAGGTCAAATCATTATTCGCGATGAGAACGGAAAAGAAAAACCGGTGCGTTTAACGCGCATTCACATGGAAGAAGATGCAGGAAAAAGCATCCATGATATCGATGTGTATGACACTCTAGTGGATTTAAACCGTGCAGGAGTCCCATTGCTTGAAATCGTTACTGAACCAGACATTGAAAGTTCGCAAGAAGCCTACAATTACTTAACGGAAGTACGAAAACTAGTTCGGTACTTAGACATTTGTGATGGGAATATGGAAGAAGGTTCTCTTCGCTGCGACGCCAATATTTCAGTTATGCTGAAGGACTCCACCGTGTTCGGAACGAAAGTCGAAGTGAAAAACATGAACTCGATTCGAAATGTACAACGCGCCATTGAATTTGAAATTAACCGTCAAATCGAAACACTGGAAAACAGAGGGACACTATCCCAAGAAACTCGAGCATTTGATGCATTAAAAGGGATTACGGTTTCACTCCGAACCAAGGAAGCAGCGAATGATTATCGATATTTCCCAGAACCCGACCTTCCGCCACTTCACATTCATCAAGCAGATATTGATAAGGTTCAGGCAAGTATGCCTCCCCTACCTCGTGCGCTGTTTGAGAAATACACACAGACCCTGAACCTCAGCGAATACGATGCCTACAACCTAACGGATTCAAAGGCAATCGCACTATATTTTGAGCAAGTAATCTTGCATACATCAAATTATAAAGCGGCTGCAAACTGGATTATGGGTGAGGTTAAATCTTATCTCAATGAACAAGGAATAGAAATTGAAGCGTTTCCAATTGATGCAACGCGATTAGCGGGACTTATTAACCTCATCCATGATGGAAAAGTATCCAACACCATTGCGGCGCAACGTATTTTTCCTGTTATGCTTACTTCTTCAGAATCCGCGATAAGCATTGCGGAAAGCCTAGATTTGATTCAAACCACGGATAATAATGCCGTTGAAGCAGCCATTAAACAAGTACTTGATGCGAACGCCGCTGAAGTAGCACGATACAAAAACGGGGAAAAGCAATTAATTGGTTTCTTTATGGGACAATTTATGAAAGCCTCAGGTGGGAAGGTAGATC
>JBEGMB010000075.1:0-15630 GCA_041183245.1 Bacteroidota bacterium | reverse complement strand
CAATAACAGGGATATCACTTTTGAGGAATTTATTAAATATAATTTAGTAAGCATTGGGTCATTGAAAATCTCACTGTATAATGTGATTTTAGTTGCCGTAATCTTCTTGTTTGCCAAGATTGTTTCAAGTGTTTATAAATTATATATTGGCAAAAAACATCGGTTAAAATCAACGTATGACCCTGGAGTAGAATATGTTTATGTGCAAATTGCTCGATACATTATTTACACAGTTGCAGTCTTGCTTTCATTTAATGTGCTCGGATTAAACCTTTCATTAATCCTAACCGGTTCCGTTGGGCTTTTGGTTGGTATTGGGTTGGGCTTGCAGGATGTTTTTAAAGATACCATCGCAGGTATTGTGTTACTCTTAGAGGGTAATATCAAAGTAGGGGACATCGTGGAAATCGATGCTAAAACTCAAGCTAATTCTCATAAAGGTGCATACAATTTTGTTGCTCGAATTATTAAAATTAGCTTCAGAACTACTCAAATTCAAACAAAAGAAGGAAATGTACTCATCATTCCAAATACACATTTAACACAACAGCAAGTAGAAAATTGGAGCCATAGCTCGTCATTGTCTATGTTCACCATTCACGCCTTGGTAGAATATGGAAGCAATACGGTTTTAGCTACGGAATTATTAAAAACAGCTGCCCTTGGCCATCCAATTGTAAGCAGAGAAGAACCTGTGATTGTTCGAATGTCGAATTTCTCTGAAAATGGCATCGAAATGGAGCTCGTTTTTTGGGCGGAAAATAGCTGGGATATAGGGAATTATAAGTCTGAAATCCGATTCGAAATAGACCGATTATTTAGAGAACATCAGGTGCATTTTGCCTACCCTACGCGTACAATAATCAATAAGGCTTAGTCTAAACAGCGTTTGTAAAGGTGAATGGTGTTTTCGATCCCGTAATAAAGCGCATCTGATATTAACGCGTGTCCAATCGAAACCTCATCTAATCTAGGCATTTGTTGCTTAAAATACTTCAAATTTTCAAGGCTTAAGTCGTGGCCTGCATTGATTTCTAGTCCACATTCCACCGCAAAAGCACAGGCATCCACATAGGGTTTTATGCAATCCGGTTTTAAAGCGTATTGCGCGGCATATGGACCCGTATAGAATTCAATGCGATCTGCGCCAAGTTTAGCTGCCAGCTCAATTTGCTCGTGATTTGTTTCCATAAATAGAGAGCATCGAATTCCCAAGCTTTTAATTTCATCAATCCATCGAATGAGCGCTGCTTCATTCGCTTTTACATCCCATCCCGCGTTAGAGGTTAGTACCATTGGACCATCAGGTACTAGTGTTGCTTGTGCTGGCTTAGTTTTTTTGAGTAAATCAAAATATCGTGCATCGGGGTATCCCTCAATGTTATATTCAGTAGTTATAACCTCAGAAATTTCTGTGGTGTCTTTGTAGGTGATGTGACGCTCGTCGGGCCGTGGATGTACCGTAATGCCATCCGCGCCAAAGGTCTGACAATCAATGGCAAATTGAACTACATTCGGAGTTTGGCCTCCTCGTGCATTGCGGATTGTCGCAATTTTATTAATGTTTACGCTGAGTTTCGTCACGTGATTTTTGTTCAAAATTACAAACTCTATACGGAATTCCATACCTTAGCAACCGGTTATGCGCGCGCTAGAAATCCTTTCTGAAGAAATTCCTCCCTTATTGCACACGGATTCGGGTGAAAAAGTTATGCTGTGGATGGATGAATTCAAGGTCAGCCACTTGCCCGTTTTAAAAAATGGCAATTTCGTTGGCGTGGTATCTGAATCTGCTGTACTTGATCACTTAAATCTTGAATCGGACTTAGATCATTTATTTGACCATTTGCCAAGACCTTTTGTCAATCAAAATGCGCATTTGTACGACATTCTGCTTAAAATGTCTTCCGAGAAACTCTCCGTACTTCCGGTATTAAACGATAATGAAGAATACTTAGGATGCATTTCGGTTTACGGCATCATGTCGGTGCTTTCGGATTTTGGGAGCTTGAAAGAACATGGTGGAATCTTGGTGCTTGAAATGAATCAGTCAGATTACAGCTTAGCGCAAATAGCACAAATCGTTGAAAGTAATAATGCAAAAATTTTAAGTTCTTACATTACTTCCAATGAAGAATCTACCAATACGGAAGTTACCGTAAAAATTAACACCTCGAATTTATCTTCCATCATACGAACCTTTGAGCGTTATGATTACCAGGTTAAAGCCGCTTTTCAAGATAAGGATGCGGAGGAGGATTTACGCAATCGATTCGATGCCCTAATGAACTTTATGAAATTCTAAATGAAACATGTAGCGATTTTTGGTATGAAATTTACTCGGCAAAGCTTGGATTATGTACACCAAGTGCACGCCGAGTGTCAAAAACGTGGTTGGAATGTGGTCATGGAGCATGATATGCTGAATCACCTCAAATCAAAATATGATTTTTCCTTGCCCTGTACAACCTATGCTACCGATCAAGATTTTAAAAAAGGCATCGACTATATGATATGCCTTGGGGGAGATGGTTCATTCCTCCGGGCGGTACGTTTCGTTCGCGATTCTGGTGTTCCGATTCTTGGGATTAATACCGGTCGGTTAGGGTTCTTATCGAACATTTCAAAAGAGGCCATTGGCGAAACGTTTCAACTGTTGGAGGAAAAGAAATACGAATTTCAAAAGCGATCTCTGATCCGAGTAAGAACCCAAGATGAGTTGTTTGGCTTAGAGAACTTCGCCTTAAATGAATTGACGATTTCAAAAAAAGATACTTCTTCAATGATTACCGTGCATGCTAAATTGGATGGTAAGTACCTGAATTCTTATTGGGCGGATGGTTTGATTGTTTCTACCCCAACAGGTTCTACCGGTTACAACCTAAGTTGCGGAGGTCCGATTATCACTCCTGGATGTCAAGTACACATCATTACTCCGATCGCAGCACACAATTTAAATGTACGTCCTGTGGTCGTTCCTGACCATTTGCCAATCGACTTAACCCTAGAAAGTCGCGACCGAACATGCCTTGTTAGTTTAGATGGAGTCACAAAAAATATTAAACAAGGAGAAGAAATCCGCGTAACCAAGGCAGAGTTTCTAATTAATGTGATTAAATTTGAACATACGAACTTCTTAGATACCATTCGCAATAAAATGTACTGGGGAGTTGATAATCGAAATTAACTTATGAAAAAAATGATTGTATTGACAGGCGCCGTCCTGTTCGCTTTTACTGCCCTTGCGCAAAAGAAAGCAAAGAAAGTAGTTCTTAAAAATGAAATTGATTCCGTTTCTTATTTGATGGGAGTTAACATCGGAACCAGCCTAGGCAAAGAAATGAGTGAGGCTAATTTTGAATTGATAATTCAGGGATTTCGCGACGCCGTGGCGAAAGGCCGTTTGGTTTGTCAAGATAGTACTGATATGATATTGTCCATGTACTTTCAAGAAAAGGCCATGAAGAAACAAGCCGAAGAGGACAAGAAAAGTGAAGTGTACAAAGTAGCTGGCGAAAAGTTTCTTGCGGATAATGGTAAAAAACAAGGAGTAGTTACCACCGCATCCGGTTTGCAATATCAGGTCATAAAAGAAGGAGATGGAGTTCATCCTACGGCAGAATCTACGGTTAAGGTACATTATCACGGCACTACGATTGAAGGCATAGTATTTGATAGTTCGGTAGAACGAGGTGAACCGATTGAGTTTCCTTTGAATCAAGTAATTCCAGGTTGGACCGAAGGTGTTCAGTTAATGTCGAAAGGAGCGAAATATAAGTTTTTCATTCCTCAAGAATTAGCCTACGGATCTTCTTCTCCAACGCCTGTTATTACTCCGTATTCTTGTTTAGTATTTGAAGTTGAATTATTAAGTTTTGAATAATATGAAGCGTATATTGTTTTGTTCCTGTAGAGTAAGCCTTATTTTATTAGGTTTCCTAATTATATCCTCAATTAATTCTTGTGCACCAAAACTGCAATTAGTATCTAACGATTCGCAAGTAGAAATACCCAAATTGGCGGATGGACTTTATGTAAAGTTCAATACCACGAAAGGCGATATTATTTGCCAATTGTACTATGAAAAAGTTCCAATGACTGTTGGGAATTTTGTTGGCTTAGCTGAAGGTAAGTTAACCGTAGATACAACCAAGGTGACGAAACCATTTTTCAATGGCTTGAAGTTTCATCGTGTGATTGCTGATTTCATGATTCAAGGTGGTGATCCCCAAGGAAATGGAATGGGTGGACCAGGTTACAAGTTTTTCGATGAAATTGATACGTCACTTAAGCATTTATCTCCAGGTATTTTATCCATGGCCAATTCAGGTCCCAATACCAACGGGAGTCAGTTTTTTATTACGCACAAAGCAACACCGTGGTTAGATGGAAAACATACCGTTTTTGGTAAAGTGGTTCAAGGTCAGGACGTGGTGAACGCAATTGCTCAAAATGATGTAATGAACAGCGTAACAATTATTCGAGTGGGTAAGGCTGCACAAGCTTTTAATGGTCAAGCTTCATTTGATGCAAAATACCTGAAATTAATAGAAGCGGAAAAAGCAAAACAAGCTGCTTATGCTAAAATTGCAGCAATGAGCGATGTAGACTACAATGCAGATTTCAAAAAGCGTGTTTTCGCAAAAGATAAAAATGCAGGATTAACCCAAACAGCCAGTGGATTGATTTATGTGATTCAAAACCCAGGTGAAGCCTATAAAGGAGAAATGGGCGCTAAGATGTCCTTGCATTACCGAGGAACCTTCTTCGCTACCGGAGAGAAATTTGATGCATCCTACGACCGAAATGTACCAATGGATTTCAATTATCAAGTTCAACGGATGATTCCTGGCTTTGAAGAAGGATTAAAACTTATTGGTAAAGGAGGAAAAGCTACATTGTACATTCCGTATCGTTTAGCATATGGCGCGCAGGGAAATCCAAGAATTCCGGCCTATTCAGACCTTGTGTTTGAAATAGAAATGGTAAACCTTGAGGCACCACAAAAAACACCTGTAATTGAAGAGCATCATGACCATGATGGGCATGACCACAAGCATTAATTAAGCTTAGAAGCTTTTTAAAGATTGAGCATCCTTCGAATGAAGGGTGCTTTTTTTTTTGATAAACGTTAGTTAAAATGCGGTGTTTTTTACTATCGCGTGTACACATAGTACAAAATGTTCGCACCCATTTTCAAGGCTTGTTGACGTTTATCGTCAGGGTCATTATGTACACGCTGATCTTCCCAACCATCACTCAAGTCTGTTTCATACGTATACAACAGTACTAAACGTTCTTCGTGAAAGATGCCAAAAGCCTGCGGGCGTTTACCGTCATGCTCATGAATTTTTGGTAGCCCATTCAGTTTGAATTTTACTGAGAAAATTTCATGCGTTGAAGGAAGCTCTTGCAAATCATGTTCAGGAAAAATCTTCTTGATTTCGGATCGAACATATTCATCCATGCCATAATTGTCATCTATGTGTAGAAAACCGCCACCTAAAAGATAGGTCCTTAAGTTAGAAACTTCAGCGCGTGAAAAAACTACATTTCCGTGACCAGTCATGTGCACAAACGGATACAAAAAAATGTCTTTACTTCCCGCATCTACATATGGAACCTCTTTTGCTATTTGTGTTCCTATATTCTGGTTGCAAAATTGAACCAGGTTGGGTAGGGCCGTAGGGTTCGCATAATAATCTCCCCCTCCGTTGTATTTTAACACCGCAAGCTTATAACTGCTTTGCGTTTGACCAAGCATTAAATAGCTGATCAGAATTAGGGAAAGTGTAATGGTTGTCCTCATGGTTTCAACAAAAATAGGATTTTCCTGAAAGGGTAACATCGCTATTAACATTTTTAATGGAATTGTGTAAAAATTACCTTACATCAAATGAAACTTCGTGCCTGTTTTTAAGCTAATTTTGTCCACAATTTATACAGTTGCAAGCTTAAATTGTAAACATGCCAAAAGACACCTCCATTTCATCTGTTTTAATAATCGGTTCTGGTCCAATTGTGATTGGTCAGGCCTGTGAATTTGATTATTCTGGATCTCAAGCTGCTCGCTCATTGCGTGAGGAAGGAATTGAGGTAACTCTTATAAATTCTAATCCAGCAACCATCATGACCGATAAGGTTGTTGCGGATAACGTATACCTCTTACCCCTAGAAACGGAAAGTATAGTTGAAATACTTTCAAAACATAAAATTGATGCAGTCTTACCGACCATGGGGGGACAAACAGCCTTGAATCTATGTATTGCTTGCGACGAACTCGGAATTTGGGAGCAACACGGGGTTAGAATTATTGGTGTGGATATTAAAGCCATCGAAATTACAGAAAACAGGGAAGCGTTTCGTGATTTAATGACCAAGATCGGTGTACCAATGGCGCCACAGAAAACTGCAAAATCGTTTCTTGAAGGTAAAGAGATTGCTCAGGAATTTGGATTCCCTTTATGTATTCGTCCGAGTTACACCTTAGGGGGTTCAGGGGCTTCAATCCTCTATAAACCGGATGAATTTGATAACCTCTTAGAACGTGGATTGGAATTATCTCCGATTCATGAGGTGATGATTGATAAAGCATTGATTGGGTGGAAAGAGTATGAGTTAGAATTGTTGCGTGATGCAAACGATAATGTGGTCATTATTTGTTCTATCGAGAATTTTGATCCAATGGGTATTCATACCGGCGACTCAATCACCGTTGCTCCGGCAATGACCTTATCCGATACAACGTTTCAGAAAATGCGCGATATGGCCATTAAAATGATGCGTTCGATCGGTAATTTTGCCGGGGGATGTAACGTGCAATTTGCCGTATCTCCAGATGAAAAGGAAGATATTATTGCCATTGAAATAAATCCTCGCGTTTCGCGCTCTTCGGCATTAGCCTCCAAAGCAACGGGTTATCCCATTGCTAAAATCGCTTCTAAATTGGCGATTGGGTATCATTTGGATGAACTTCAAAATCAGATTACCAAGACAACCTCTGCCTTATTTGAACCAACTTTAGACTACGTAATTGTTAAAATCCCGCGTTGGAACTTTAATAAATTCCCAGGAACTAACCGTGAATTAGGCTTACAAATGAAGTCGGTGGGTGAGGTTATGGGCATTGGACGATCTTTTCAAGAGGCACTACAAAAGGCTTGTCAATCCCTAGAAATTAATAGAAATGGTCTTGGAGCTGACGGAAAGGAGTTGACTAACCAGAATGAAATATTAAACAGCTTAGAAAAACCAAGTTGGAATCGTTTATTTCATATTTACGATGCTATAAAATTGGGGATTCCTTTTAAAACCATTGTGGAGAAAACTAAAATTGATATCTGGTTCTTAAGACAAATTGAGGATCTTATCAAATTGGAACGCAAAATTGAGAAACATTCCATTGAAAATATCCCAACGGATTTATTGTTCGAAGCTAAGCAAAAAGGGTACGCGGATCGTCAAGTAGCACACTTGCTTCGCTGTCTTGAATCAGAGGTGTATTCAAAGCGTACTGAACTTGGAATTCAACGGGTCTACAAATTAGTTGATACCTGTGCCGCCGAATTTGAAGCACAAACGCCATATTATTATTCAACCTTTGAGTTTGAAAATGAAAGTGTGGTTAGTGATCGTAAGAAAGTGGTGGTTTTAGGTTCTGGACCCAACCGCATCGGACAAGGAATAGAATTTGACTATTCGTGTGTACATGGGGTATTGGCTGCGCGTGAATGCGGTTATGAAACCATTATGATTAACTGTAATCCAGAGACCGTTTCTACAGATTTTGACACTGCGGATAAACTATATTTTGAGCCGGTATTTTGGGAGCATATTTACGACATTATTCAGCATGAGAAACCTGAAGGGGTGATTGTTCAGCTTGGTGGACAAACGGCGCTTAAATTAGCGGAGAAATTACAGCGATACGGAGTTAAAATTTTAGGAACGAGCTTTGATGCGTTGGATTTAGCAGAGGATAGGGGACGATTCTCGAAATTGTTAGAACAGCATAATATCCCGTTTCCTCAATACGGTGTGGTGGAAAGTGCAGAACAGGCGCTTGAGTTGGCTGATGAGTTAGGATTTCCGTTGTTAGTACGTCCAAGTTACGTGTTGGGTGGACAGAAAATGAAAATTGTCATTAACAAAGAAGAACTTGAACACCATGTCGTGGATATTATCAACGAAATGGGGAGTAATCAGATTTTATTAGACCATTTCTTGGGGGGGGCGATTGAAGCCGAGGCAGATGCGATTTGCGATGGAGAGGATGTATATATTATTGGAATCATGCAGCACATTGAGCCCGCGGGGATTCACTCCGGAGATTCCTATGCGGTGTTGCCTCCGTATAATTTAGGGGATTTTGTGATGACGCAAATTGAGGACATTACACGGAAAATAGCGGTAGAATTACGCACGGTTGGGTTGATTAATATTCAATTTGCAATCAAAGACGATAAAGTATATGTGATTGAAGCCAATCCGCGCGCTTCTAGAACGGTTCCGTTTATTGCTAAAGCCTACGATGAACCGTATGTTAATTACGCAACGAAGGTCATGCTCGGTGAGAAGAAAGTTAAGGATTTCAACTTCAATCCACGAAAAGAGGGGTATGCGATTAAAATTCCAGTATTCTCATATGAGAAATTCCCCGATGTGAAGAAAGAACTTGGACCTGAAATGAAGTCTACAGGTGAAGCGATTCGTTTTATAAAAGACCTGAAAGATCCGTTCTTTACTAAGGTGTATTCCAAGCGGAATATGCACCTTTCTAGATAGCATGGGAATTGTAAAGAAAGATGCTTTACGAACTACACTAATCTCTTACATAGGATTGGTTCTTGGGTATATCAACAAGGCCTTTCTGTTTATTTTATTTCTAACGACAGTTGAAATCGGATTGGTTAATCTACTGACCACCACGGGATTATTGTTTGCTCAATTGAGTAATCTTGGGAGCATCTATGTCACTTGGCGTTTTTTTCCATTTTTTCGAAACGAAGCAAAAAAGCACTATGGGTTTCTATTGTTTAATGTGCTTATCGTATGCTTTGGTATCTTGCTCTGTTCGGTATTGTTTTGGCTGTTTAAAGCCGAAATCGGAGCCTATTTTCATGATAAATCTCCTTTATTCAATCGCTATGCATGGTGGGTGATTCCGGTTGGTGTAGGCAATGTGCTGTTCATGCTATTTGAGAACCACATGCGGGGCATGTTTAAGAATATTCTGCCGGTATTTTTACAGGACATAGGGCTTCGAGTGTTAACAACGATCCTGCTTGCAGTATATGCGTTAGATTACATTTCGTTTGAAGTATTTTTAACGGTGCTCATGTTGAGTAATATGTTACCGGCATTGGTTTTAATGGGATATTTGATTTATCATCAAGAATTACATTATTCATTAAAACACATTACCATTCCAAAACGATTTCGAAAGATTATCCTTTCATTCAGCCTATTTTCCTATGTAAACACCTTGGCCACTATGGTTGTGGTGACGATGGATGCAGTGATGATCGGTGGAATGATTGGGCTCGCGGCTACTGGGATTTACACCACCATGGTTCAAGTGACCAGCGCCATGCTAATACCCTTTCGTGCGATGACGCGAGTAAGCTCACCCATTGTAGCTAAACTTTGGAAGGAAAAAAACATGAAGGGGCTTCAAGAAATCTATCAAAAGTCGAGCGGTGCAGGGTTGTTTATTGGTTTATTGTCCTTTTTGGGCTTATGGTTGCCGGTTCATGAGTTGTTTTCCTTTTTGAAACCCGAATTCAGTGCAGGCATTCCTGTCTTATTTTTCTTACTATTGGGTAGGGTAGTGGATATGTATTGCGGACTCAACGGAATCATTTTCGCTACTTCACGAAAATACAAGTATGATTTACTCTTTACCGTATTTCTGTGTGCGGGAATATATGTCCTGAATCGCTTATTAATTCCCAGATATGGAATCGCTGGTGTTGGATTTGCTACTGGATTTATCTTTGTGTTTTACAATGTAGCTCGTTCCGTTTATATTTATTGGGCTTATCGATTGAATCCATTTCATTGGGGACATACCAAGCCCTTAATGTTCTTTTTAGGCGTACTGGGAATTTATTACGTAAGCATCTATTTTTTCCCATTTTATTCTGAATCCACAACGATTTATAAGCTTTTGCGTATAGGCTGCATAGAAGCGTTAGTTTTTTGTGGATTTGTATTCCCTGTTCTACGCTTTAATTTGGAGCCAGAGACTGCGGGATATGCACGTAGTTTTATTCAGACGGTTAAGAAAAAATATTTAAAGTTGTAATTTTATAATACATGAAAAAAGGAATTTATACCCTGATACTTGTAGTTTTTGCATGGCTTCAAGGTAGTTATACAGCACAGGATATGGAAATTGACGATTCCTTTGTTTTTGAGTTAGGGCTACCGAATGGCTTTGTTAATGCCCCTTTTAAAAACATAATGCAAGGAGTGGTATATGTTTCACCAATGTATCAATATACCTTGAGGTCGGGTTTAATGTTTGGAGCTGGGGTGCATTATTCTTACTTTAATATCAATCAGTTTAGGATCAATCAGAAAATAAGCGGAGGAATGCACAACGGGGCGGCTTTTATAAAACTAGGTCATGAAAAGTTTTGGACGCCAAGCTTAGCAACAGATATTGGTGTAAAAGCAGGATTTGCCCAAACAGCCTTTGTAACAGATACCCTGAAAAGTATGGGTATCACCTATAATTCTAAACAATCAGCATATATAGAACCGAACATAGGAATATGTCTAGCAGCGGATGTGAATGCATCGTTTCGTTTGACCATAGGCTACGCCTTTTATGGCTTTGGCTATAAACCTTGGGATATCGGTATTAATTCTGATTTAGGATATTCAGCCAGTGAATTAAACAAGGTGTCATCTTACCTTATTGTTGGATTTGGTTATTCTCGATACTTCAATGGCAAGAAAAGTACTAATTCGGGGTGGGACGAGGAGTAAGTTATCTATAAATATTTCGGCGTTCTTGCGTATTAAGCAAGCGGATATAAATCATTAACTATTCCATTCAACACTGCCTGTTATTTCTGTACAACTACACGTATCGATTCACTTTGACAGTCATCAAAACTTGCTCTTAATAAATAGGTCCCATTAGCAAGCGCTGATAAGTTAATTTCAGCCTTAGAACCAATGTCTTGAAGTAATACTTGATTTCCCTGCATGTCAAATACATATAGTTTGCCTTCCATCGACCTATTGTTTTGTATTTCAATGCTAACATTATTTGCCGTTGGATTTGGATAAACTTTAGAAATGGCTACTTGCGGTTTGGATTTTTTTCGAGTAAAATAAAAGATGATACCACCAGTAACTAGCAGCGCGGCTATGCCAATCCCGCTATTTCGTATCAGGTTTTCTTGAGCTTCTTCTTCTGCCTCTGCTTTTTCTGATGCTGCTTTAGCTGCTTCTTCACGTTGTTTAGCTTCTAAGTTCTTTTGCTTAATATATGCTATCGCTGTTGAATCAATTGTGAAATGCTCGATTTCACTTACTATGTGTTGCCCTTCTTTAACAAATGAGATTTCCAAGGAGCGATCCCATGAACCCTTGGATAGGTTCGGTGATAGGTAGACCAAATCATAAAAAGATTGAAGTTTTTCGCTTATTTTTTCATAAATGGTATGAAGTGATTTAGCTGAATTCGCATAGAAAAACTGTCCGCCTGTTTCTGTGGCAATTTGACTTAGCATAGCTCGGTTTACATCACCTAATCCAACAACATAGACTGGGATATCCATTTGTTTTGCTTCATTTATCGTTTTGACTAAGCTAGCGCAAGAAGAGTTGTCGTTTCCGTCCGTTAGGGCCACAATGACGTTCATGCCTTCCGCACCGTTAAGTTGTTTCAAACCGGCGATTATCGCATCATAAAATGCAGTGGTCCCTTCGGTTTTCATGGTTCGAATATTTCGCTTGATTTTTCCAACGTTGTTTGTCAGTCCTAAGGTGCGGTCAACTTTTGAAGAGAATCCTACGACACTAATGTTGTCTTTTTTGAAATTAAAAGATTCCACAAATTCAAGAAGTGCCGACTTGGCTAAGGTTATAGGTTTAACATAGCCCTTCGGAAATTCGATTAATCCTTGTGCATCTATTGGTAAATCGAACATATCAATTCCTAAGCGCTGTAATTGGACTTCATCGTAATCCATCGATCCTGAATGGTCTAACACGATGCCAATATTAATGGGTTTTTGTTTGGAGAGTTCTCGAATCGAAATAACCTGACATTCCTCTTCATTCTCGAGAACGGTTAACTCTTTTTTGCACAATCCAAACACTGGATTGCCATTTTTTTTCTCAGCCCTGAAAACCACAGATATATTAGGGAAATCATCTTGATAAACCCCGAGAATACTCAGTTTCGCACTGTCTTTGGTGCTTATGCCGGCTTGAATTTTGTTTGATTGGCTTAAACCAATAAGTGGAAGAAAGAAAACAAGGTGCAGGAAATTTTTCATAAAATTAGTTTTGAAAGCAAAGCTACTTTCTAACCACTTTTATGCCAATTCGTTACAAGGTTGCAGAACGCAATAGATGTAAGTAATTACGTTTGAATCGCACCCACATTATACCGTTTGGTAGGTTTAGCATGATTCGCCATGGATATGCCCATGGAAATCACTTTTCTTGTTTCGATGGGGTCAATGATGGCATCCACCCACAAACGGCTTGCCGCATAATACGGTGAGATTTGCTCATCGTATCGAGATTTTATTTTCGTATACAACTCGTTTTCTCGCTCTGCTGTAATTTCTTCACCCTTGGCTTTTAACCCAGCCACTTCAATTTGCAACAATGTCTTTGCTGCGGCAGCTCCGCTCATTACCGCAATTTCTGCCGTTGGCCATGCCACAATCAATCTTGGGTCATACGCCTTCCCACACATCGCATAGTTGCCTGCACCGTATGAGTTACCCATAACTACCGTGAATTTAGGAACCACACTGTTTGACATGGCATTCACTAATTTAGCGCCGTCTTTGATGATCCCGCCGTGCTCACTTTTGGAACCTACCATAAAGCCCGTTACATCCTGTAAAAACACTAAAGGAATTGCTTTCTGGTTGCAGTTCATTATAAAACGAGCCGCTTTATCTGCAGAATCCGAATAAATAACTCCTCCCATTTGCATTTCTCCCTTGGCTGATTTTACAATTTCACGGTTATTTGCCACGATGCCAACACTCCAACCGTCGATTCGCGCATAAGCACAGAGTATGGTTTTTCCATAACCTTCCTTATATTCAGTGAATGTGGAGCCGTCCACCAAACTCTTGAGTATTTCTCTTGTGTTATATGGTTTTGATCGTTCATCGGGCATTAAACCGTACAGTTTTTCGGCTGCCTCTAAAGGTTCTTCTGCGGTAATTCGGTCGTAACCCGCATGTTCCGTTTGTCCGATGCGTGACATTAAATCACGAATCGTTTCAAGGCATTCTTGATCTGATTCTACATTGTAGTCACAAACTCCTGATATTTCTGTTTGTGTGGTAGCCCCACCCAAGGTTTCGTTATCTATTGTTTCGCCAATCGCCGCCTTTACTAAGTAAGATCCTGCCAAGAAAATTGTGCCTGTTTTATTGACAATTAAACTCTCATCTGACATGATTGGTAAGTATGCACCACCGGCAACACAACTACCCATTACTGCAGCAATTTGCACGATTCCTTCTGAACTCATCACCGCATTGTTTCGGAATATTCGTCCGAAATGCTCTTTGTCGGGAAATATCTCATCTTGCATAGGTAAGTACACTCCGGCTGAATCAACAAGGTATATAATCGGTAAGCGATTCTCCATGGCGATTTCTTGTGCTCGAAGGTTCTTTTTTCCTGTTATTGGAAACCAAGCGCCAGCTTTTACAGTGGCGTCATTCGCTACAACGATACATTGCCTACCAGCAACATATCCAATTACCACCACTACGCCTGCACCTGGACAACCGCCATGCTCCTTATACATACCATATCCTGCGATTGCTCCGATTTCTACACGATCAGTATTCGGGTCGAGCAATAAGTCAATACGCTCTCGGGCGGTAAGTTTACCTGCTTCATGCAGTTTGTCGATGCGCTTTTTTCCTCCGCCAAGGTAGATTTTCTCGAGTTCTTGTTCCAAATTTCTAATGCGAAGGCGCATACGGTCTTCGTTAAAATTGAATTCCAATTCCTTGTTTGAAATGGCCATGAGCGTTTTTTTAACAAAGATACGGATTGGGAATCAAAGTTCGAATTCATTACCTTTACGGCATGTGGAATACTGTAAAAGGGTTAGCCAACTTAAAGGCATATTTAGTGATTTTTGGTTTGTTATTGGCAGGTTTTGTCGCCCAAGCGTACTTGGCAAATGTACCAATCGGCTTGTTTGAATCGCTTCGATTTGTCTTAATTACCTTACTTTTTTTAATTTCTTTCGTTCGGAAAAAGATGTCACTTTGGATTTTTAGTGCCATGGTATTAGGAATTGAGGTTGGAATGGATTTTCCTTCGTTCGCCTTAGAAATGGAACGTCTTGCAAAAATTTTCCTTCGCTTAATAAAGACCTTGGTTGCCCCCTTAATTTTCGCAACCTTAGTGGTTGGCATTGCCGGACATAGTAACCTGAAGCAAGTTGGGCGGATGGGTTTAAAAAGTATCATATACTTTGAGATCGTTACTACCTTGGCCTTGTTTATTGGGTTAATGGCAATCAATATCACACAGGCCGGTAAAGGGGTTCAGGTAGAAGTCAATGAAAAAGTAAAAGAAAAAAGCACCGAATTATTAGCGCAACGATCGGAACATAAAGATCACTTTGTGGAGATTTTCCCGGAGAATATCGCCAAATCGATCGCCGAAAATTCAGTACTTCAAATCGTTGTTTTCTCCGTGATTTTTGCCATTGGTCTAGGTATGGTGAAAAATGAGCAACATAAACTAACCATGCTTCGGATGAATGAAAGTTTAGCTGAGGTCATGTTTAAGTTTACAGATATTGTCATGTACTTAGCGCCTTTAGCCGTTTTCGGCGCCTTGGCTTCTACGGTCGCTAAATCGGGTGTTGATGTGCTAATGTCACTCATGAAATTAGTGGGTACCCTCTATGTTTCTTTAGTAGTATTTGTATTACTCGTGTTGTTGCCGATTGCCTTACTCGCTAAAATTCCAATTCGGAAATTCTTAACAGCAGTATCCGAGCCTGTTTCTTTGGCTTTCGCCACTGCAAGCAGTGAAGCTGCCCTACCAAAGGCGATGGAGAATTTGGAGAAATTTGGTATACCTAAGCATATTGTTGGATTCGTTATCCCTACCGGATATAGTTTTAATTTGGATGGCACTACCTTGTATTTTTCGCTGGCTTCTGTGTTTATAGCGCAAATGTCAGGAATCAATTTAAGCATTGGAGAGCAAATTTCGATTTGCTTGGTATTAATGCTAACGAGTAAAGGTGTTGCAGGAGTTCGAGGTGCTTCGTTTGTGATTTTAGCTGGAACCGTAGCGTCCATGGGCCTTGACCCTGAGAAGGCGAGTGTGATTCTAGGTATCGATGCGGTGATGGACATGGCTCGAACCTCTGTAAATGTCTTGGGG
>JBEGMB010000074.1:0-3991 GCA_041183245.1 Bacteroidota bacterium | reverse complement strand
GTATTATATGCATCTATTCTTTTGTTACTTTCCGCGTGTGCCACGCAAGTTCCATACACTAACATGATTCGTGATGAGTTTTCATTGGACTCTGAAGAGAAAATGGGGAAAGTGCAATTCTATATTTCTCATACCATTGTAATGGACGAAGAAGTTAAAAATGAGAATTCTACAACCACTGCCAACGGAACCCTAATTAATAGTTCGTCTACCCAAAAGGAATCTGTAATAATACAAGCGGGAACTCCGTGTGTTTTTGATTCGTATGGTCCAAAGGGAGAAATGTTCATTCGATTTGAAACTGGTGAAGGTAAAGTATTAAAATTTTCATCTAAAAATGAATCCAATCGCCGGTATTATTTTGATGTTGATTGGAATCAAGCGGGTGGTCCTAAAATCAAATATGGCGACGTTACTTATAAAATTGATGTCCTTCGAGGAAGCCCACGATCTGCTTACATCAAAGTAGCAAAAAAGAAACTCGAAAAAGTGAAGAGAAAAGACCGGTTCGTTCGAGGAATGAAAGTCTAATAAAATAATAACCAGCCATTCATTAGAATGGCTTTTTAATGTTCATATATGAGAAAAATCACCGCAGTATTGCTTTTATTGCATGTTTTTGCATTTGCACAGAAAAAAACTGAAATTAAGGATGTAAATAAGCTCAATTTCGATGCCGGAACAGTTTCTGCGTTGAGTTTCCGTATGGTTGGTCCCGCGCTTACATCAGGAAGGGTCGCTGATATCGCTGTACACCCCACAAATAAGGACCTATGGTATATCGCGGCAGCGAGTGGAGGTGTATGGATTACCAAAAACCATGGCATTACGTTTCAACCGATTTTCGATGGCTATGGAAGTTATTCGATTGGTTGCGTTGAACTTGCTCCTTCAAATCCAACTACCGTTTGGGTGGGTTCTGGAGAAAACAACAATCAACGTTCGGTGAGTTATGGCGATGGGGTGTACAAATCAGTGGATGGCGGCAAGTCGTTTACTAATATGGGGCTTAAACAATCAGAGCACATTGGAAGTATTGTCATTCATCCAACGAACGAAAATGTATTATGGGTTGCTGCGTATGGACCCCTTTGGAGTAAAGGAGGCGAACGCGGCGTTTATAAGTCTGTTGATGGCGGTAAAACATGGAAAAGAACGCTATTCGTTTCTGATGATACAGGAATTGCAGAAGTAGTTATTGATCCAAGTAATTCAGAAATTCTCTATGCCTCTGCACATCAGCGTCGAAGACATGAATGGACATATATTGGAGGAGGACCTGAATCTACGCTGTACAAATCCACAGACGGTGGAGAAACTTGGCGTGAAATTGCTGCTGGATTACCAAAATCAGACATGGGTAGAATTGGTCTTGCTGTTTCTCCAGCTGATCCGAATTGGGTATATGCTATTGTAGAAGGGCGCTATGATAAGGGAGGTGTTTATCTAAGTACCAATAAAGGGGAATCTTGGGCAAAGCAAGGAGGTTTTTCAACAAGTGGAAACTATTATCAGGAAATTTTTTGTGACCCATTAAATAAACGTAAAGTATTTGCGATGGACACATACTTGCATCACACGGAAGATGCAGGGGTTACCTTTAAGCCTACGGGTGAATCACACAAGCACGTGGATAATCACGTCATTTGGATTGATCCATCAAATACAGACCATTGGTTGGTAGGATGCGACGGTGGGGTTTATGAAACCTATAGCCATGCGAAGGAATGGCGATTTTTTGATAACTTGCCCATTACGCAATTTTACAAAGTAACCACAGACAACGATTATCCATTTTATAATATCTACGGTGGAACTCAAGATAATAATTCCATGGGTGGTCCTTCCGGTACAGCAAATGTTAGTGGGATATTAAATACGGATTGGTTTATTACGAATGGGGGAGATGGATTTGAGTCGGCAACGGATTGGAGCAATCCGAACATTACCTATGCGCAAGCGCAGTACGGTTGGTTAGTACGTTACGACAAGCAAAGTGGAGAAAAAGTTCCGATTCAACCGATGCCGGCTAAAGAGCAACCTGGTTATCGCTGGAATTGGGATGCGCCGTTGCTCGTCTCTAAACATGATGCATCTACCTTATATTTCGCTGCGAATAAGGTATTTAAGTCTACCAATAAAGGAGATGATTGGACCGAGATTTCACCAGATTTAACACGTCAATTGGATCGCAATAAAGTACCTGTTATGGGACAAGTTTGGAGCATTGATGCTGTCATGAAGAATGCATCCACTACCGTGTATGGTAATGTAGTAGCTTTAGATGAATCACCAATAAAGAAAGGCGTACTTTATGCAGGAACAGACGATGGATTAATTCAAGTTTCACAAAATGAGGGTAAGGATTGGAAAAAGATTGATGCCATTCCAGGGGTTCCGGCTCAAACCCGAGTGAATATGTTAACTGCATCACGATTTAATGATCAAGTGGTATATGCAGCGTTTAATAATCAACGCAATGGGGATTTTAAACCGTATTTATTTAAGTCAGCAGATCGTGGTACAACTTGGACTTCTATATCAAGTAATTTACCAGATCGAGGAACGGTATATTGCATTAAGCAAGATTTTAAAACTCCCAATTTACTATTTGTTGGAACCGAGTTTGGAGCATATTTTACCACGGATGAAGGACAGCATTGGACAAAACTAAGTGGTTTACCAACCATTGCAGTGTATGATTTAGAAATCCAAGAGCGGGAATGCGATTTGGTAGCTGCAACGTTTGGACGTGGGTTTTATGTATTGGACAACTACAGTCCACTAAGGGGTTTAACCACAGAGGTATTAAATAAAAAAGCACACCTGTTTGACACAGAGGATGCCTTGTTGTATGTTCCAGCAGATCCTCTTGGACTAGAAGGGACTGGTTTCCAAGGACATAACATGTGGGCATCGGAGAATCCTTCCTTTGGTGCCGTATTCAACTTTTACATGAAAGATGACATTCAATCGTTGAAAAGTAAACGTCAAGAAAAAGAGAAGGCGCTTGAAAAGGATAAAAAAGACGTGAGTTACCCAACCATGATTGAATTGCGAGCAGAAATTCAGGAAACAAAAGCAACATGCGTTTGGGCAATTTCGAATGAAGCAGGTAAAGAGATTAAGCGTTTTACTACAACGCCTGCTAAGGGAATTTCTCGTGTTACATGGAATTTGAGAAGTAATCCAACAACCACAGTAAATGGTGGTAATAATGGATTTTTGGTTCCTGCAGGAAAGTATTCGCTGGACGTTTATTTGGTAAGTAATAAAGGAATAGACACCTTGGTGAATCAGCACGAATTTAATGTGAAGGCATTGGGCAATCAAACGTTAATCGCAAAGAACCCTGAAGAACTAAATGCATTCAGAAAAGAGGTGGCAGAAGTGAGCAGAAAAGTAAGTGGCATAGGAGAAATCATACAGGAATTTGTTACCCAGCTTGGATTGGTGGAAACCGCATTGTTGAATTATCCGAATACCGATGTTCGTTTGTTAAAAGAAGTAAAGGCCTTGAGTCTTGGTTTGGATTCTTGTAAGCTTATCATGTATGGCGATGAATTATTAACTAAACATGAATTTGAATCAGCACCGAGTATGACAGGACGCTTAGGTATGGTGGAGTATATGTTGTATGACAATACTGCGGGCGTAACCAATACGCATCGTTCGAATTTGTCTGCTGTGAAGGAAGAGTTTACCGGTGTTTCAGCCAGAATTAAACAAATGCTTACCACGTTTTATGGTATCGAAGAGCAGTTAGCCCTGGTGCCAATTCCATATACAAAATCACGGGGACTGCTTTGGAAGGAAGAGTAAGGTGATTGAGTAAATCATTTATTATTTCAGGTAATACGTTAGGAGTGATGTTATGTAGCGGATAGTTTACCGTAGGACTGCCTCTATTTCTAAATTACATGTCGAAACATTTTTTTTATCCTTAAACCGGGAGATAATTATAGTTAACTACTTTTAACCCCTTAGAAAC
>JBEGMB010000073.1:0-15751 GCA_041183245.1 Bacteroidota bacterium | reverse complement strand
TGCGTCCGGGCAACACCGACACAACGATTCGTTTTGACATTACCAGCAACTCCAATCTTTTTCAAATCAATGGAATAGGAACCTTAAGTAATTCCATCAGCATCGATCCTCAAAACTGGGTGGTGAACCAAAATGGGACGATTACCATGAATCAATTGCTCGGTTTGGAATCCCCAAACGGGTCTGAAGGCATGGAGCTTTATCCCAATCCAAGCAACGAGGAAATTTACATTAACAACATCCCCAATGATTGCCGCTATTCCATATTTGACATGTACGGAAAAGTGCAATTAATGGATAAAGTAAGTGGAGGTAATTCGATCAAAACAAGCAGTTTACCTTCAGGAACTTATTTGTTGGTTTTGGATGGTGCCACTGTAAAATACCGAAAAACCTTTGTAAAGCTCTAGTTTATAGGAGTCTCTTTATTAACAGGTCTCTGGCGTTAACCATATCGTTGTGCAGATAGCGATCAGTTTCCATGAACGGAATTTCTTCTCTGAGCGCTTCAAAGATCGTTTTGGTTTCTGAACCTAAATCCCACCCCATTCTGAAATCGAACGCTTGGCATGCGGTAAGCCATTCCAATGCTGTAATGGAAATAACATTCTCAATTACCCTTTTGCATTTGGTAGCAGCATTGGCGCCCATGCTGACATGATCCTCCTGTCCATTACTCGAATCGATGGTGTCTACGCTTGAGGGAGTACACAATTGCTTATTTTGACTAACCATTGAAGCTGCGGAATATTGCACTATCATAAACCCTGAATTCAAGCCAGCATGTTTCACTAAAAAAGGCGGTAATTCTCTTGTGCCTGAAATTAACTTGTAGATCCTACGTTCCGAGATCGAACCCAATTCAGCCATAGCAATGGCCAGAAAATCCATAGCCAAGGCTAAAGGTTGTCCATGAAAATTACCCGCTGATACAATTTGGTCTTCCTCGGGAAACAAGGTTGGGTTATCCGTTACTGCATTCAGCTCATTTTCGAAGGTGGTCTTGACAAAATTCAAAACATCCAATGTCGCACCATGTACTTGAGGTATGCATCTAAACGAATATGGATCCTGGACATGTTTTTTTGTCCGTTCTGAAGCATAAAGGAATTTCCGCATCTTTTCTGCGACTTGAATTTGACCGCTTTGCCTTCGGAGTTCGTTCACGTTGGCCTGAAAAGGCTCATGCCGTCCATCGAATGCCTCCAAGGATAGCGCGGCAATTGCGAGTCCTTCAGAAAACACTTTAAATCCTACGTTAATGGCATACGTACTGTATGCATTCATAAATTGTGTTCCATTTAACAAAGCGAGTCCTTCTTTGGCTTGAAGCTGAATCGGTTCTATATCATATAGTTCCTTCAACCGATATGCGGGAATGATTTCCCCTTCCACCAAAACCTCACCTTCTCCTATTAAAGGCAACGAAAGATGGGCCAAGGGTGCTAAATCACCTGAGGCGCCTAAACTTCCTTGTTCGAAGACCACAGGGAGGATGTCGTTATTATAAAAGAATAGAAGGCGCTCTACGGTTGCAAGTTGAACCCCAGAATATCCTTTTGCTAAGGCGATTGCTTTCAGTAAAAGCATTCTTTTTACAAGTTCTGCTGGAACTTTTTCGCCCATGCCGCAAGCATGAGACCGCAAGAGGTTGATTTGCAATTGTTGAAGGTCATCGGAGGAAATCTGCGTATCGCAAAGCGAACCAAATCCCGTATTGACCCCGTAATAAGGGCGGTCGTTTAAGCTTACTTTTTCTTGGAGGAATGCACACCCAGCACTTACTGCATGCCTTGCCTTTTCTCCAAGAACCACCTCGTGTTCATTGGAAAAGTGATGTTCCAAGTTCTCCAGGGAAATCCATTGATTATTGAGTACAAATTGTTCCATCATTGTTGCGTAAATGTGGCAAAATCTTTAGCGAAATAGGTGAGGATTCCATCAGCCCCTGCCCTTCGCATTCCCATTAAAATTTCAGCGACAATCGCCTCATAATTAACCCATCCTTTCTCCGCCGCGGCATAGACCATTGCGCATTCACCGCTTACATTGTATGCAGTAACAGGTACTGTAGCCTTTTCTTTAAGCAACGAAATAACATCCAAATAAGCTAAGGCGGGTTTAACCATGATGAAATCAGCTCCTTCCTCACAGTCTAATTGAGCCTCCAGTATAGCTTCCCGGCGATTTGCCGGATTCATTTGATACGTCTTTTTATCTCCAGACTTTGGAGCTGAATTGAGCGCATCGCGAAAAGGACCGTAAAAGGCACTCGCATACTTCGCCGTGTAAGCCATGATGCTTACTTCGGTAAAATGTTGTTCGTCCAAAACCTGCCGTAAATATCCTACTCTTCCATCCATCATATCGCTTGGGCCAAGTACATCAATCCCAGCCTGTGCCTGTGCTATGGCCATTTTACCCAGAATTGGTAACGTTTCATCGTTGACAATTTTTCCATCTTTAACTAGACCATCGTGGCCATCCGATGAATATGGATCCATGGCAACGTCGCTCATTAAAACGGCCTGAGGAAAACGTTCCTTCAAGGTGCGAATGGCCTCCAAATAAAAATTATCCTCAGCATAACTATAGGAAGCAATAGGGTCCTTCAAGTGGTCTTGAACCGCGGGAAACAAGACGAATTTATTCAACCCAAGTTCCAAGGATGATTCCATTTCGCGAAGCAACAAGTCCAATGACCAACGGTAATTTCTTGGGAGTGAGGCTATTTCTTGTTGAATTCCCTTCCCGTCCACAAGAAAAAAGGGGTATATGAGGTGGTCAACGGACAAATGTGTCTCTTGTACCATGTCGCGAATGGCCGAATTTTTACGATTTCTTCTGGGGCGTATCAGCATACTATTACATTAACATGCCTCCACAAACGTGAAGGGTTTGACCTGTTATGTAGGTGGACATGTCCGAGGCTAAAAATACGGTAGCATTAGCAACATCCTCTGGTTGTCCCCCACGTTTCAGTGGAATAGCATTTCTCCATTGATCCACCACTGCAGGGTCGAGGACATCGGTCATTTCGGTTTCAATAAAACCTGGAGCAATAGCATTGCATCGGATATTACGGGAACCCAATTCTGCGGCTATGGATTTAGTAAATCCAATAAGGCCTGCTTTTGAGGCAGCATAATTAGCTTGTCCTGCGTTGCCTTTAACACCTACGACCGAACTCATATTGATAATGGAACCACAACGAGCTTTCAACATAGGTTTAATAACGGCTTTTGTGAGGTTAAACGCCGATTTTAGGTTGGTGTTGATCACTTCATCCCACTGTTCTTCGGTCATTCGCATCATGAGGGTATCGCGTGTGATACCTGCGTTATTGACAAGTACGTCAACTGTTCCAAAGCGCTCTAACACTTGATCTATTAAGTCGTTTGCTTGGTTGAAGTCTGACGCATCGGATTTAAATCCAACGGCCACACCTCCTTGTGCGGTTAATTCGGCCTCTAAAGCACGGGCTTTTTCGTCAGAAGAAACATAGGTAAAGGCTACTTTAGCTCCTTGTTGAACACAAACTTGGGCAATAGACTTTCCGATGCCTCTGGAAGCACCTGTAATAATAACTATTTTGTCTTTAAGTAACATATCCATAAATTTTGACAAAGATAAACAAACCCTTTTAATGGGATGAATGATGGAACTTTTAGAAATCAAAAGTAACTTAACATAAATCCCTTAAATTTGCCCCATGAAGATAATTCACCCTTCTGAAGTCAATTTGCTTCGAGAAAATCCAAGCGTTTTGTGTTTGGATATTCGAGAGTGCTTTGAATATGAAGCAGAAAATTTAGGATGGACCAATTTGCCAATGGAGCAGGTGTTTGCGTTTCTAAAACAAGAAGAAGTATCAAAAGACCAAAAGTTGTTATTGCTTTGCAATTCGGGAAAACGAGCCAGTGCCTTAGGTAATTTGCTTGAAACGGAGCAAGCATTTTTAGAAGTTTATATCGTGGAGGATGGCATGCAAGGATGGAACCGATGGATTGAATCGAAACCCTGATAAATATTGAATATGGTAGAGTTTTTTCAACATCTATTTGCGCTAGATTTCCCATGGTTCTTCGAACAATACGGTACTACTATATATCTTATATTGTTCTTGATAATTTTCATTGAAACAGGTTTGGTTGCCATGCCTTTTTTACCTGGGGACTCTTTGCTTTTTACGGCTGGACTTTTTTGCAAAAGTGGGCAATTAGAAATCCTTGTACTTCTACCGCTTTTATTTACTGCGGCTGTTCTTGGCGATAACCTTAACTATTGGGTGGGCAGGCGCTTAGGGCTTAGCGTATTTCAATGGAAGTTTCGCGGTAAACCCTTGGTAAAAGAAGAATACCTTGTTCGCACGGAGCAATTTTTTATCAAATATGGGAGTTTTGCGGTGGTAATGGGGAGGTTCATTCCGTTTGTAAGAACCTTTACCCCCTTTGCAGCAGGAATAGCGAAAATGGATTATCGAAATTTCATAGTGATTGATGTTATTGGTGGAGTACTTTGGATTGGCTCTATGATGATGGCGGGCTACCTACTCGGTGAAATCCCTTGGATACGTGAACATGTAGATTTAATTGCGATTGGTATCGTCGCTCTATCTGTTGCCCCATTGCTCATCTCACTGATGCGCAGAAATAAGTAATTTTTTTTTCCCTTCATGCAATTTTGACTTATCTTCGTGCGTCAAAGACTCGATTTATTAAAATTTTGTTAAAATGAATATGATCAAACTCGCATTTTTAAGTCTAATTTTAGGATTAGCTCCCTTCGCATTTGCACAAAATGCCGTTGTTTCAAGCATTCTTTGCAACGGTGCCATTACCAATGGAACCATTACCAATGGAGTTCCAGTGGCCAACGCAACCGTAACGGTAGGATATCTTGGAGGTAATTTAGGTAGCTACAATGCTCAGAGTGTGCCCTCGACCGGGGTGCTAGGCCTTACAGCGACATTGAACGCAGGAAACTTAGTTAACGGTAACGGCAACCTTGTTTACACGATTAGTGGTACCCCCACTTCCAACGGTCAAGCCAATTTCAACATAAGCCTTGGAGGCCAATCATGCCAAATCACCGTTTGTGTAGGTTCTTGTTGTTTCAATGCAGATTTTGAAGATAACTCGTTCAACGGTTGGCAAGGTGAGACGGGCAGTTGTTGCGGCATTAATACCTTTAACACAGGTCAAATTGTTGGGGGAAATAGCTTGACTAACCAATTTTCGATTGTTACGGGTCCGGGTAACGACCCTACAGCTTGTGCGGATCCCGTAACTGGTCAACCTTTATCGCTCGTTTATCCTGGCACCAATTTCTCAGCTATGGTTGGAGACGGAACGGGAACAGGTGCTCAGGCGGCGCGATTGAAATACACGTTTACCATATCCCCTCAATCCAACTTGATTATCGTAAATTACGCTGCGGTTCTGGAAGATCCTTTCCACAGCGTGATGCAACAGCCTCGATTTGAAGCACAATTGTACGATCAGCAAGGTTTACCCATTCCTTGTACGTTTTATCAAGTGGCGGCAAGTGGTGGTATCCCAGGATTCTACAGCTGTCCTGGAAACATTCGTGTAAAACCTTGGTCAACCTTTGGAGTGGATGTTTCACAATACATGGGACAAACAATAACCTTGGACGTAGCAACAGGAGATTGTTCCCTTGGAGGTCACTGGGGTTACGCTTACGTGAGTGCGAATTGTTCCTCGTTAAATTTATCTGCATTGTACTGTCAAAACGGTGCGAACAATACGGCTACCCTAAGCGCACCAACAGGTTTCTCCTCATATGTTTGGACGAATCCAAATAATAACCAGCAATTGGCTACAGGCCAAACCGCACAGGTTAATATTAACGGCGTCGATACAGTGATGTGCACTATCACCTCCGTTAACGGTTGTATTGCTACCTTATCTACGGCTGTTTTACCCGCGGAAGTTATCGGGAGTATTGTAGATTCAAATGTATGTGCTGGAAACTCCACATTGTTATTTAATACTACCTCCTTCACTAATTCGGCGTTTGACAGTGCTTACTGGGCTTCCTCCGACGGTTATACCTCTAACGCGTTTGATTTTGACCATACCTTCCCTGGACCAGGAACTTACGATGTGGATCTTATTGTTTACAATACTGCCAACTGCGTGGATACGGTTTCGACAACGGTTGAGGTCTACGAAAACCCCACCGCAGGATTTGGGTTTAACGATGTTTGTTTGGGAGCTACTGCGAGTTTTCAAGCGACCAGTTCTTTGCTAGGAAACGATACGATCACCAATTATTGGTATGCTAATAACGACACCTTGGTGGGTGATTCAGTTACCGTTTACTTTAACGGTCCCGGCAATTACCAGGTTGAATTGATTGCCATTACCGAAAACGGTTGTTCAGATACGGTCTCTCAAAACTTCACAGTGTTTAACAACCCAACCGCCGATTTCGATATCGTCGAATCATGCATCGACCAAGCCGTACAATTCAACAACACGACTACAGGACTTTCCAACTCCACCACGTTTGAATGGATTTACAACAACCAATTGGTGGATACAACGTTCAATTATTCGAACATTTTCAACACTCCTGGAATTCATAACATGACCTTAATTGCAACGGATTCATTCTCTGCTGCGGTGCAGTGCGATGATACCATTAGCTTTAATTTCTTTGTGCATGCCTATCCAACCTTTACGTATTTGGCGGATACCATTCAGTGCGAAGATGTAGCTTTTGGTGTTGTTGGTTCACCTTCCATTGTCACCAATGAGAATATCAGCGATTACTGGGAAGTAAACAATGTTTTCGCAGACAGTGCAACGTTGTTTAATACCACGATAGCTAACCCAGGAGTTTACCAGTTCACCTACACGGTTACGTCTGCTTTTGGTTGTGAGGTGGATACTACCTTTGACATGTATATCATGGCGACGCCGGATGCACCAATTTTAAGCTTTAACATCCCTGAGTGCCCCGGAGATCCGTTCTTCTTGTCAGCAGTTGGTGAAGCAAATTCGACTATTTTATGGACTGGACCAAACAACTTTGCCTCGACCCTATTTAATCCAACGTTTCCGTTAGATGAAAATGAAATGGGTGTTTACACGGCCTTTATAACTTCAGAATATGGGTGTATTTCGGATACTTCTCAAATTGATGCTACCATCACTTACATCAAGGATTTCAACGCATTTGACTTCCCGAATGTAATTTCTGCCAACGAGGACGGGTCTAACGACTTCTTGGATCTAAAATCATACTTCCAAACCTGCGACGAATTCACGCTCTACATTTTCAATCGATGGGGTAATTTGGTTTGGGAGCAGGCGCAAAATACGCCTTTCTTCCGTGGACAAGATACCAACGGCAACGATTTAGAGGATGGTGTTTATACTTATAAATTGATTTTCGACAATTTCGAAAAGCACGGATTCATCCACGTAGTTCGATAATTACATCAAGCGCTGAAATTCAGCTTTAAGCGCTTCAATCGCAATTTCAGACGGCAGGGGTTTTACCTCTGCCGTTGTTGTTATAAGCTGAGTTGCAAATTCAAGGGAAGTGGCGTTCTCTTGTAATTGCCCGGAAACAATGTTGATGAGTTTAACGGTTTCTTCTTTCGCTGTATTAACTAACTGCCATGCATTTGAGGAAATAAACATCTGTTGCCCTAAATTATGGTCGTATTCCTCACGGATAGATTTAAGCATTAAGGACTGCAAACCGTGGGCGTTTAAAGTGGGGTTATTCAGACGGAAGGCCAAGGCGGAAGGATGAATTCTCTCCATGTAGAGAATTACACGTTGGTAAGCCTCCATTTTATGCGGGATAAAAATAGATTGGCGCTGCTTTAATAATTCGGATTGCATGATAAGCGCGTCTTTCGCACTGAGCTGTTTTTGGAAGTTCAAGGTCACAATAACAAGGGCCATGAGGGCAGCAACTACGATAATTATATAGGCAAAAATCTCGTTCATAAGGTTCTTTTTGTAGCAAAGATAATATTACTCGATATTCAAATTGTCGAACTATGAATTGTTACAGAATCCTAGCTCCATGGAATCACGAATAAAAGTGTATTTTTAACCCATGGAAAATACTCTACTTGCGGCTTTGTTATTGGTATATTTCGGTATTTTATATTGGATATCGTATTCTACATCAAAAAACGCCACAACGCAAAGTTTTTTTTCCGGAGATAAAAAAAGCCCGTGGTACTTGGTAGCTTTTGGGATGATAGGCACCTCCCTATCAGGTGTCACCTTTATTTCGGTTCCCGGTAAAGTCATGGCATCAGGTTGGCACTATTATCAATTAGTCTTAGGCTTTTTCCTAGGTTATTTTGTAGTAGCCTTCGTTTTACTTCCTATATATTACAGAATGCAACTGACGTCTATATACACCTATCTTGAGCGACGTTTAGGGTTAAATGCTTACCGTTGGGGAGCAGGTTATTTTATTCTATCTCGTTGTTTAGGAGCTACTGTTCGTTTGTACTTGGTAATCAATGTATTACAGCTTTTTATTTTTGAAAAATTAGGTATTCCTTTCGCATTGACGACCCTGATTATTATCGCTATGATTGTTGCATACACCTTAAAGGGTGGTGTAAAAACCATTGTTTGGACCGATACATTACAAACTTCGTTCATGCTCTTGGCTTTGTTGGTTTGCGTAATCAGTTTTCAGCAAAAATTAGGCATGGATTGGTCCGATGTGTTTTCCTCTTTGAACTCCAATAATCTTTTGAATATTCTAGAAACAAATCCCTTAAAAGGGGATTACTTTTGGAAGCATTTACTTGGAGGCGCTTTTATTTCGATTGCCATGACCGGCTTGGATCAAGAAATGATGCAAAAGAATATTAGTGTAAAAACCTTACGAGATGCGCAAAAAAACATGGTAGTTTTCAGTCTTACACTTTTAATCGTGAATGCGCTGTTTTTAGTTTTAGGAGGTGTCCTTACCCTTTATGCGAGTCAACACGGTCTCCGTCTTGCTCCAGATGATTTATTCCCTCGTTTGGTGCAGGACTATCTCCCTTTTGGGGTTTTTGTTATTTTCATAATTGGATTAATTTCTGCGCTGTTTCCTTCCGTCGATGGCGCTATAACTGCATTAACTTCTTCCTATTGTATTGATGTTTTAGGCTTCGATAAAACCGACCGTTCTGAGGGAGAAAAAAGACGCATAAAACAACGCGTGCACCTTGGGTTTGCTTTTATATTCACCTTATTGGTATTCTTTTTTAAAGCCTTGGATAATAAAAGTATTGTGGATTTAATTTTTGACATTGCTGCGTTTACTTACGGTCCCTTGCTCGGATTATTTTCGTTTGGTATTCTCACCAAACGTCAATTCATATCCCCTAGCGTTGTGTACCTCACCCTGCTCTCGCCGGTAATATGTTATGGTTTAAAATTTTATTCCGCCGAGCTATTCGGTTCGTATCAATTTGGCAATGAAATGTTAATCATTAACGGTATAATTACCTTTATCCTCCTTTTTATTTTCAGTAAAAACCCTAGCCATGCCGCTGCGAATTAATTTAGATGACCGTCATTTACATCGTTCTTTAGCTCCCCATACCCTATATAAACCTGCTTCGTTTTTGCGTTGCGGTATTTTAACTAATTCGGAGCGATACCGTCAACAGGAACCTGACATCGAAATAGGTTTTCTTACAGTTGACTATTTATCAAGGTCGTATTTACCTTTGGAAGATGCCATTATTGTAGATGCTGGAATCATTCCTACAACATCGTTCATTCAACAATTGAAAATGCTACGTGAGGGTGAATTTCTTACGTGCATGAATACCATTATTGCGCAATGCGGCGATCAGCAAATCCATGAAAAGACGATTGATTCTCAATTATACACCCTGCAAAACCGATGGGATTTACCGAAATTAAACGCTGAAATAACCCTGCTGGATTACCAACAAATTACGCATGGACGTGTTTCAGCTGATTTACCCTCACATTGCCGGATTATTGGCCCAAAGGAAATGTTTTTTATGGAACAAGGAGCCATCGCAATAGATGCAACTTTTAATACCACCAACGGTCCAATCTACCTTGCTGCTAATTCCGAAATCATGGAAGGTTCTATGATTCGTGGACCGTTTAGTTTGGGGGAAAGATCTCAAGTCAAGATGGGAGCAAAAGTATATGGAGCTACTACAATTGGTCCGGATTGCAAAGTAGGCGGGGAAATCAACAACGTAATTTTCGAATCTTTCTCCAATAAATCCCACGATGGATTTTTGGGTAACGGATACATCAGTTCATGGTGCAACATTGGAGCCGATACGAATGCGTCGAATTTGATGAATAATTATGGTACGGTAGAAGTGCACGATTACGCTACCGGAAAAACCATTTCGAGTGGAGAACAATTTGTGGGTTTGCACATGGGAGACCATTCGAAATGCGGTATAAATACCATGTTCAATACCGGAACTGCCGTTGGCGTAGCCTGTAATATTTATGGGCCAGGTTTTTTTAAAAAACACATTCCAAGTTTTAGTTTTGGCGAACCGAATAGGTTGTTTCCATATCGATATGATAAGGCAATCGAAGGAATCGAAAGCATGATGGCCCGGCGAAATCGATCCCTATGCGAAAACGATCGTGCTATATTACTCCATCTTTGTTCGGAGCGGGAATCATTTTAATTCAAATACCGGAAGCATCATATAGCTTGGCTCAAAATAAGGGCTATGTTGATATAAGAAGTACAACTGCTGCCACTCGGAAGCAGCAAATTCAGCATCACTCGCCTTTTTGGCCTCGAATTCTTGTTTTAATTCTGGTTGTGACTTAAGTAAAGCTCTGATTTTATCCACGAAAACATAATTGGAGAAATACTCCTTCTCCTGCAAGTAGGAATCAAAAAAATTCCAAGTAAAATAGGAATCTTCGGCCTCTGGTTGCAAAACTGAATGTAAAAAAAGTGATCCATTTTGATTGGTTGGAATGATCACATCGCCGGCTTGAAAAGTGAACCACATTTTTTGCCGTTTAATTTCTTTATTTACATGCATATAATGCCCCTCATAGGGCTTTGAAATCGCATCAAAGGATTTGACAACTTGTGCATATACCATTAATTTCTTCTCTGTTTTTAATTCATCCATTAAAATACCATTGGCTTTTAGCTGTTCAATAATCCGAGTTTCTTGCCCACGTATAATGTAGAATTTCGGAATAGCCACGGAATCCATCGCGTTATACGTTTTGTAAAAAGGAATCATCTTTTGATAAGGTTGCTTTTGGTCATATTTCAAATGCCCCAGTCCCGTAATCTCATTCGTGTCTACTATGGCTTTAAAACCTTTGAATAAGATGGAATCATAGACCGTAGATCGTTGAAAGTTATAGTTAAAATAGGATTGACTCCCCTCCCATTCATGGGCATTTTCGCGTACTGATTCAATAACACGTGAATTTTTAACGGACCAAGCAATCAGTGACTGCATAAAATCATGGGTTGCTCGAACCCGGTTCGGAAAGGGTTTTAACATGTGGGTTTCGACAGTAAACGAAAGCGTATTGAATAAGGAAGCATATCCCATCGCATAACGAGGTAAATCATTGAATTGGTAAATGCCAGAATCCGGTATTTCTTTCACGGTTTCGACGTATGGAAATAGATCCCATTTCGCGGCCTTTAAATCCTGGGTTAACTGCGGCAACATGGATCCATACATGAGCTTTCGTAAGGAAGGAGCTATTCTCTCCCTCAACGATGAAATATAAGTTAAAGTATATTGATAATCCGCTCCATTGGACACATGATTATCTACAAAAATATCGGGTTTAAGGGCATGAAAAATAGTAGCAAATGTCCGAGCATTCTCGCTGTCCATTTTGGTAAAGTCTCGGTTTAAATCCAAATTCTGAGCATTCCCGCGAAAACCATATTCCAAAGGACCGTTTTGATTAGCTCGACTTGTAGCACTTCGATTCAACATCCCTCCTACGTTGTAAGCAGGAATAAAAGCCACTAAAGGATCCATTGGATTGACGCTGTCAAGTTTTAGGTAGTTTTCCGTGTAAATTAAACACGCATTAATTCCATCGGGTTCCCCAGGATGTATGGCATTATTAAACAACAATGTTGTCCCTCTTTGGGCTTTTAGGATGGTCGAAATGGAATCCTTCGCAGGATTTAGCACACATAAGTATATTGGTAGTCCGGGAACATCCGAGGGCCCCATGTTCAAGAGCATTATTCGTTCACTTTGCTGATCCAACTTTTTCAAATGCTGAATCAGGGTGCGATAATCCGGACTGGTATTTCCCGTCCACGAATTTTGTCCCTGAACGGAAAAGAACATTGCCATAAAAACGGTAAAAATTAAGCCCTTCATGTTGTTGCAAAGGTATGATTTGTAGATGAATTGAAGAGGTTTTCCTACCTTTGAGCATGCGAATTGATGTAATAACGGTGTTGCCAAAATTGTTTGAAGGACCCTTCTCAGATTCCATTTTAAAACGCGCCCAAGAAAAAGGATTGGTTGAAATTCACCTCCACAACCTTCGAGATTATTCTACTGACAAGCATAAAAACGTTGATGACTATCAATATGGAGGTGGTGCCGGAATGGTAATGCGAATTGAACCCATTGCCTCTTGTATAGAAGCTTTGAAGAAAGAAAGAACTTACGACGAAATAATCTACATGACCCCTGATGGCGAGCTACTGGAACAAGGAACCAGCAATCGCCTTTCAACTTTTCAGAACATCATTGTATTGTGCGGGCATTACAAAGGAGTGGATGAAAGAGTGCGCGAGATTTTTATTACCAAAGAAATTTCGATAGGGTCCTATGTATTATCAGGTGGAGAACTCGCAGCTGCTGTGATGGTGGATTCAATCATCCGATTAATACCCGGCGTTTTAAGCGATGAAACCTCCGCGCTTACCGACAGTTTTCAAGACCACCTGTTGGCACCACCTGTTTACACACGGCCTCCTGAATTTCAAGGACATAGGGTTCCCGAGATATTACTTAAAGGGAATTTCAAAGAGATTGAAGTTTGGCGAGAAGAGCAAGCTTTAAAAAGGACGCAAGAGCGCAGACCTGACCTCTTGGATTGACCATCCGTAAGAATTGTTACCTTTGTTGTATGATATCACTGTCGAATCGACTGAATGCCATGGAAGAATCGGCCACCTTGGCCATGGCTCGACTCAGTAGAACACTACGAGCAGAAGGAAAAGACATTATTTCTCTTTCCTTAGGTGAACCCGATTTCCATACCCCACAATTTATAAAAGACGAAGCAATCCGAGCCATTGAGCAAAATTATACGACCTATACCCCCGTTGCTGGTTACGATGAACTTCGTGAAAAAATTGCCCATAAACTCCTTCGTGACAATGGACTAACCTATTCAAAAGATCAAATTGTCGTTTCAACCGGAGCGAAACAGGCCATTGCTAACGCGGTATTAAGTCTAGTAAACCCCGGAGACGAAGTAATTATTCCCGCTCCGTACTGGGTTTCTTACATCGAAATCGTAAAATTGGCCGGTGGCATACCGGTAATTATTGAAGCGTCGGTAGAACAAGACTATAAAATCACGGGTCAACAGTTCGAGGAGGCGATCAGCTCCAAAACTAAAATGTTCATTTTCTCGTCGCCGTGCAATCCAACAGGTTCGGTGTATACCAAAGAGGAATTGTTCTCTTTAGCACAGGTTCTGGAGAAACATCCTAACATTGCAGCTCTTTCAGATGAAATTTACGAACATATAAATTTTGCGGGTGGGCATCATAGTCTCGCGGAATTTCCTTCAATTTTCGAGCAGGTAATAACAGTTAATGGCGCGTCTAAAGCTTGGGCCATGACGGGATGGAGACTCGGCTATCTGGCGTCGAGTAAAACCATTGCTGATGCCTGCAATAAAATCCAAGGTCAATTTACCTCTGGTACCAATTCAATTACCCAGCGGGCTGCCATGGTGGCGATGGATGCTAATCCACAAATACTCCAAGACATGGTGAACCAGTTCGAAAAGCGACGGGATTTGGTGTTGGGTTATTTGCAAAAGATTCCTGGTATTAAGGTAAATAAACCCACGGGTGCTTTTTATCTTTTCCCAGATGTATCGGCATATTTCGGCACAAGCTATCAAAATTATACCATAGCCAATGGCAACGATTTATGCATGTACCTGCTCCAAGAAGCCAACATTGCCTTGGTGGATGGAATTGGATTTGGCGCTCCAAAATGCATCCGCATCAGCTATGCAACATCCGAAGAACAATTATCTATCGCCATGGAACGATTAACCGAGGCGCTTTCTAAGTTGGGCCAATGAACTTAACCGAGGTTTTTGCACAGTTTTCTTCCAAACGAATTGCGATAATTGGCGATGTGATGCTCGATGCCTATGTGATGGGTAAAGTACACCGCATGAGTCCTGAAGCACCCGTGCCCGTTTTGTTGTTAAACCATGAAGAACAACGACTAGGCGGCGCAGCTAACGTAGCATTAAATCTTAAATCGTTGGGAGCTCAAGTGCATATTTGTTCCGTAATAGGTGACGATGAGCAAGGAAAAAAACTGATCCAATTATTAGAGACTTCAGAGATTAACTGTTCAGGAATTTTACAAGAAACCTCGAGGAAAACCACCGTAAAAACACGCGTATTATCGGGTTCACAGCATTTACTAAGAATTGATCAAGAAGATATCAGCCCTCTGAATAAAAACCTATCTGAAAAGCTAGTATCAAAGGTTCAAGCATTCATTGAAAGCGGAATCGATGCCCTGATTTTTGAAGATTATAACAAAGGCGTGCTAACAGAAAGCGTGATAACCGAGTGCATATCCCTTGCGAAACAAAACGGCGTACTTACCTGCGTCGACCCGAAAAAAGACCATTTCTTTGCTTTTGAAGCAGTCGATTTATTCAAACCTAATCTTAAAGAGCTTAAAGAGGGCTTAGAAATAGAAATTAACCCAAAAGAACTTTCATCTTTGGTAAGTGCTAGTTCAGAATTACGTAAAAAGTTGCATCATCGATTATCCTTAATCACGTTGTCAGAATTTGGAGTATTTGTGGATGACGGCCAAGAACAGGTGGTTATACCCGCCCATTTCCGTAAGATTACCGACGTGAGTGGCGCCGGAGATACGGTAATTTCGGTAGCCGCTTTAGCTCTTTGCTCCGGGATGAATCATCAGCAGGTTGCGGCATTAGCAAATTTAGCAGGAGGTTTAGTATGTGAACACTCTGGAGTGGTAAGTGTTAATTCAAAGAAGTTATTGGAAGAAGCGATTAAACTGAACGAATTTAATGAGTAAGCCCGTAGTAAAACCCTACAACACAGAACAATCGAAAAAAGAGGAAGTAACGTCGATGTTCGACAATATTTCCGCTCGCTACGATTTTATGAACCATTTTTTATCGTTTGGAATCGATCGAATTTGGCGTAGAAAAGCAGTGAAGGCCCTCCAAGAAATTCAACCAAAAGTGATATTGGATATTGCAACGGGGACTGGCGACTTTGCCATAGCCTTATTGAAGTTAAACCCGGAAAAGATTATTGGACTGGACATTTCCAAGGGAATGCTTGAAGTTGGTAAAAAGAAAATGGTAGAGCGTAAAATCGACCACATCATTGATATGCAACATGGTGACTCAGAAAACTTGCCGTATGAAAATGGTTGCTTTGATGCCGTTACCGTTGCATTTGGCGTTCGAAATTTTGAAAATTT
>JBEGMB010000072.1:0-11864 GCA_041183245.1 Bacteroidota bacterium | reverse complement strand
TTAATCCATAGATTAATTTATCAACATACGTAATAAAATATTCCCAATTCTTCAAATATTCAAGATACAATTCGGTGTGTGCAGGGCCATAGGTCCAACCGTTTTCCCATGCAATGCGATGATATTCTTCAAACTTTTTCCAAGATAAAGGTTCTAATTCACAAGCCATAAAATTCTAATTTTCCCCTAAATTAAAACTTACCCGTTATATTTCCACTTTCGGGGCGTAAATCCAGAACAAATCTATTCATTTTTTAATTCTAAGTATGCGCAACTGGTTATCCGAGTTCGCCAGCAACTGCAAACGTCCCGCTGGCAAGTTCAACCCCGAAGAACTGGCGGCTTCGCTGCAAGCCTTTCAATCGTTTTTACGCCTCAACGAGCAATGTACGGCTGTCCTGTCTGCCTTTTGTTTTATGCGCGGCAGAAAAAATCACGTGTGTATTGAAGAACTTATCGAATACCTTGAGCCACATTTCACACAAGATCACGTGGCAAACACGGTTGAATCCTTGGTCGTACATGGCTATTTCATGTATGGCAGTGAAGGGCCATTTTCTACTTATTATGACCATATCTACTTGAGCCATTCGGCTGAAACGGCCCTGAAAACTTCCAATAAAAAGGCCCTTCCTAAATACCCATCCAATGATCATGATCATGTGTTGATGATGATTTATGCACGCGCAGTTTCTTTTAGAAATCGAAGCATCTTATTACAAGATTGGCTGACATTTACTGCAGAAATTCGGGAGTTAAACGACCTGCCCTTTATTCAATATTTTCTTCGTTCCAAGATGTCGCGAAAACACAAAGCAATGGCATTGTTTATTGGGATTTTACACCAAGTAGATCAGCACCGAGTGGACACCGGAACGATTATCCAACTGTTCTGCACAAACGCCTTGGAAGTTTCCAGATTAAAAAAAGAACTACAAGAGCCAGACTTTGCCTTGTATAAGGCACAACTGATTGAACCCATTCGAGGAGAACATGGCGTCTCTCGCCTTGGCGCGCACGTCCAATGGGCTACATTAATACATCCAAAGCAAGCCGAGAATCATCGAATTGTGCCCCAATCCCCGGCGTTACAGGTTGTGGCTCATCAAGGGATTTATCAAAAACAATTGTTCTACAATCCAGAAACACGAACCAAGGTGAAACAGCTTGAGCAGATTTTAATCGCTACGAACCTCCGGAAATATGTAAAAATAGCCCATAATCATGGAGATCCAGGAGGTGTTATTTCGTTACTCTCTGGTGGTCCAGGTACTGGGAAAACGGAGTTGGCTCGTCAATTGGCCTTACAAACCGGTCGGGACTTGCTGGTCTTTGATGTAACGCAGCAGCGAAACATGTACTATGGGGAGAGTGAAAAAGCGATTAAGCAAGTGTTTGATGATTACCGCAACATTTGTAAACATTCCCCGAAAGCTCCCATTTTGTTTTTTAATGAAGGGGATGCCATATTTTCTCAACGTACAGAATCCCGAGGAAACATGAGCCAAACAGAGAATAGTATCCAAACTATTCTACTGCAGGAATTAGAGATTTTTGAAGGTATTATGCTCATTACAACGAATCGACCGAATTCATTTGATGCGGCATTTAGTCGAAGAATTTTACTTAAAATCGAAATTCTTGACCCTATTGCCGAGGTGCGCTTTGAGTTATTGCGCCATTTGTTTCCCGCGCTATCTGAAGTTCAGGCAAAACATTTAGCAGAAAACTTTACGTTTACGGCGGCAGAATTGGGGGTATTTAGAAAACAGTGGGAGCTGAATGCCATCATTCGAATGAAATGCGGAACCTTGTATCACGCATTAGATGACTTTTTACAGGCGCTCAATCAAAAAACTCGACAGTCCATTGGGTTCGTAGCCGCATAATTGAGCTAAACCTATTTGGGTTTGTACGGCCTACATTTTTCTATATCCATTGTAAATACTTCCTTCGGAGGAGTAGTTAGAAAAGATGCATGCAGTTTTGGATGAGCCTTTTTGAATTCAGCTTCATTGAATTCTGGAGATTGAGGTGAATAAAATCGTTTCCAAGTGCAAATGCCTTCAATGCCGTCATACAAGCCAACCAAGGCTTTTAATTCATATTCCAATTGCTCTTGCTCGTATTCTTTTAGCTTAAGTTCTTTTAGCAGTTTAAGATGATCAAGGTGAAATTGTTCCATTTTTTTGGTACGTTTCACCGTGCCGGAAAGCTGCGCCGCCGAATAGCTTGTCACACCAAGTGCCTTCACGGAGGTATGAAGTGCAGGGTCGATGGTGCTTAGGCTGTAACTGGAGGAATGGGTATAGATGAAATTATGTTTAAACGCATTAGGTCTTGGAAGGGTGTATTTCTTGTATAAAGCCGGATGAGCTACTTCAAAGGCCTTTTTATCGAAATCGAATTTTCCAGGAGCATATTTGATGCGTAATACTCCTTCGATGGAACCGTTGGCGCCCAACAAGGTGTAAAAAACGAATTTTGATAATTCAATCTTTGCTTTGAGTACATTGATCTCTCCCTTTAATTGAATGAGTTGTTGTTCTAAGGCCAGGCTTTGTTTATTTGCTTTTTTAATCTTCCCATTGGAAAGTGCCTTGTCGAGTGTTAATAATACACGCTCTATGATTGGCTTATGAAAAAGTTGTTGTGCTTTAAGATGTTCAGCTTGTGCAACAATGGATTTAACCTCTTTGTCGTTCAATAAGAACCACTCTCCGGTTACCCAATGTTCGTTGTGATCATAGTGCAGATGGGTCTCAAGGCGCTCTACAAAAGGGACGTCAGTTACCTCAGCTACCGGATAAATTCCACGTGGATTTCCGGTTTGATGATTTTTTATTCGGTCTTCAGTGGTTCGTTCATTGGTAACTATGCCTATTTTGACATATTTTCCAATGTCACCCGATAAGTAGTCAATGTCACGAATGAAATACAAATTGCCTGGGGTAAGTTTAATTGCCATAAAACGAAGATACTAATTCATAAGATTACAAAAAAAATCATGAGGTCATTTTGTTCGGTTCAAGTTATTCGCTTTGGTCGTGAAATCGCTTCGCTAAGTGCTCGCCCGATGGGTATAAAAACATAAAAGCCCTGCTTCGCTTAATGAGCTTCGCAGGGCGGAAGTGGAGAAGATCGGGCTTACCTCAACTTCGTTCGGCATAAACTTCTCGCCCGATGGGTATAAAAACATAAAAGCCCTGCTTCGCTTAATGAGCTTCGCAGGGCGGAAGTGGAGAAGATCGGGCTCGAACCGACGACCTCTTGACTGCCAGTCAAGCGCTCTAGCCAACTGAGCTACATCCCCAATAAATTTGAATCACACCGGCTCTAGTTCCGCGACTGCGGAAAGCTACATCCCCATGCTGGGTGCTAATATACAGCCTTTTCGCCGAATCCCGAAAGTTTTCTTTTCGTTAGGTGGTCAACTTTTGTATCTTTGTCTAGTTCCTATTCAACGGAACCCGCCATGAGCAAAACGATCCAACTAATCATAAACCCCTCAGAATTAGGGGCCGGAACTCGAGGGGCTTCCTTGGGGCCATTCGCTATTCAAGTTGCAGCAAGAACGCATGAAAATCAACTCTTTAGCAAGGTTGCATGGGAAGTACTTCCCGAGTTGAATCACCTGCTTGACCGCCCAATTATCTATCCCTTAGCTAAGCGGATTGACGGGATGCAACAGGTATATCAAACGGTTTCTTCTGCATTGGTTTCCCATATTCAAGCCAATCGGTTCCCTCTTATTTTAGCTGGTGACCACGCTTCTGCAGGTGGAACCTTACATGGTTTAAAAGCCGCTTATCCCGATAAGCGCATTGGGGTGGTTTGGATAGATGCCCATGCGGATTTGCACTCGCCTTACACCACGCCTTCTGGTAACTTGCACGGCATGCCCCTTGCTACGGCATTGGGTGTCGATAATCTTCCCTGTCAACGTAATCATGTAGACATCGAAACTTCCCTTCAATGGACCCAATTAAAAAGTAATTCTGTTAGGTTCTCCGATTTAGTTTATGTTAGTGTAAGAAGTACAGAACCGGAAGAAGATGCGGTAATTGAAGCAGAACACATTACCAATATTACAGTAGAGAAGGTTCGGTCAATGGGGGTTCAACAGGTTTTGGAACAAATCACACATCAATTGAGTGCCTGCGATGTACTTTATGTCTCCTTCGATGTAGACTCGATGGATCCGGTTGAAACTTCCTTTGGTACGGGCACACCAGTACCAAATGGCTTAACGGTACAAGAAGCAAAATCACTCCTTGAAGGATTGTGTCTTTCTCCTAAATTAGTTGCCTTGGAATTCGTTGAGGTGAATCCAACCTTGGACGAGAAAAAAAATAGAATGGCCGAGGTTGCCCTCGATTTAATCACCAATTGTACACGTACCTTAATTGAATCATGGAAGTAGCGTTAAAAGATATCCTATTAACTAAAGGGAAGGAATGGTTAGGAATTGATATTGATCCATCCTGGATTCAGTTTCAACCTACTCGAAAAGGTGTCCGTGGTGATGTAACCTTGATGGTTTTTCCATTTGCTAAAGCACTGCAATTACCGCCCGCACAAGTTGCCGAACTGATTGGGAAGCACGTGAAATCAGAAGTTTCATTTGTTGCGGATTTCGAAGTGATTCAAGGATTTTTAAATTTTGTATTTTCCGAGACCTTATGGTCTGATCAACTCGTCGCAATCAATCAAAACGATTCGTTTGGATTAGCTGACCCCGATTCTAAGCAGATGGTCATGGTAGAGTATGCTTCACCGAACACGAACAAACCATTGCATTTAGGTCACCTTAGAAATATTTTCCTTGGCTATGCAGTCGCGGAATTAAAAAAAGCGCACGGGCATCAAGTAATCAAAACCCAAGTCATTAACGACCGAGGAATCCATATTTGTAAAAGCATGTTGGCTTGGCATCGCTTTGCGCCACTTAATGCCAATGGCGAGCGAGAAACTCCCGCTAATTCAGGGATGAAAGGGGATAAGTTAGTTGGTAAGTATTATGTAGAATTTGAAAAGCACTTGCAGCTTGAGGTTAAAGAAGTACTTGCGCGTTGGAATGGAGGAGATTTCCCCAACACGTCCGCTTCAGCACTCGATAAATTTCAAGAATTAAATCAGGCGCTCGTTGGTAAAGATGAAAAGGCACAAGCCGCCATTTCGGATAAGATTAAGGAGCTTGCTAAGAACGAAACCGAGATTCTTAGAGCAGCCAAAGATATGCTGGTGCGATGGGAAGGAAGAGATCCGGAAACCTATTTATTGTGGTCTACCATGAATGGTTGGGTTTACGAAGGATTTGATGTGACCTACCAACGCATGGGAGTGGATTTTGATAAATTGTATTACGAAAGCGATACCTTCTTACTCGGTAAAGACCAAGTAATGGACGGATTAGCGCGTGGTGTCTTTTATCAAAAACCTGATGGAAGTGTTTGGATTGATCTTACGCCCGATGGATTGGATGAAAAACTGGTGCTTCGTTCGGATGGTACAGCGGTTTATATGACTCAGGATATTGGCACTGCGATTGAACGTTTTCATGATTATCCAGCCTTGTCAGGAATCGTTTACACAGTAGGGAACGAGCAAGACTATCATTTTAAAGTCCTGTTTTTAATCCTGGATAAATTAGGTTATTCATGGGCGAAAAACTGCTTTCATTTATCCTATGGCATGGTGGATCTTCCCTCAGGGAAAATGAAATCAAGGGAAGGTACCGTGGTTGATGCAGATGATCTTATGGAAGAGGTGGTGAATGCGGCAACGGTAATGACACAAGAACGGGGTCAAATCGCTGAATTAACCGAAGGTGAGCGTCATACCTTGTTCGAATCCATTGGTATGGGCGGCTTGAAATATTATTTATTGAAAGTTGACCCGAAAAAACGAATGTTATTCAATCCTGAGGAATCGATAGACTTAACTGGAAATACCGGTCCGTTTATTCAATATACCCACGCTCGAATTAATTCCTTATTACGTAAAGCAGATTCTATCCAAATCGATGAGTCCGCGCTGGTCATTGAATCCGGAGAAATAGAACTCATTAAATTGCTCGCTGCATTTCCTCAAACGATTGCCGAAGCAGCAGACAATTATTCTCCGGCCTTATTGGCCAATTACCTCTATGAACTGACAAAGGCCTATAATTCTTTTTATCAGCAAAGTCCGATTCTGAATGAAACAAACCTAGGGTTAAGGGCAGCACGCATCTTAATCTCAAAGAATGTCGCCAAGGTTTTGAAAACGGGGTTAAATATTTTGGGAATTAATGCGCCAGAACGGATGTAATCCGAGTTCATTTTTATACTTTTAAGGACCTAAGTTCTACCATGAAAGTATTTACACTATCCTTGCTGTTTTTTGTATCCCTGCAAATTACTGCACAAACTATTTCAAAAGATCATATTACAACCATTTGGAAGGAACCTAAAGAGTCTTTTCCGCGCTTTATAAAATTTGACGGGAAAGTTACCTTGGCACCTGAATCCCATGGTAAATATATCCATGAATTATTCGCGTTACCTGAGGAATATTCGTTCATCCTTACGGATAAAATGACTGATCAGCTCGGTTGGATACATTACACCTATTCCCTAAACTATAAAGGCATTCCAATTCGTCATAACGTAATTAAAATCCACATGAATGGGAGTCTGTTGGTTTCTGTTAATGCTTCACTTGATAAGGTTTCGGGTTCAATTACTCCCTCCATTTCAAGCGACCAAGTGATAGAAACAGCGTTGAGTTATGTGAATGCAACGCGCTACAAGTGGGAGATGCCGGAAGAAGAATCCTTACTCAAAATGGAACAAGGAAGCGAAGCTAGTTATTATCCCATACCGCAATTAATGTGGTATACGAACCCTACGGTCAATACATCTTCCCTGGTTTATGGTGTTGATGTATATGCGGATGAGCCCTTGTCGAGACAGTTCATTTACATAGATGCTCATACAAATCAAATTGTAGCAGCGGAAAACAGAATACATACCGCGGACAGCAACGGCATTGCGGTGACAGCCTATTCTGGAAATCGTGCAATGGTGGCAGATTATTTTGCTTCACAATTTAGGCTCCGAGAAACTGGAAGAGGAAATGGAATTCAAACATTTGACTTGAATAACACCTCGAATTACGGTGCAGCAGTAGATTTTATTGATGTGGACAATTATTGGAATAATACATCGAATCAAGACCATTACGCTGGCGATGCACATTGGGGAGCAGAAATGACCTATGATTATTTTTGGCAAATCCACAACCGAAATAGCATTGACGGGAATGGATTTTTATTGAAAAGCTACATGCATTACAATACCAATTACAACAATGCTTTTTGGGATGGACAACGCATGACCTATGGGGATGGAAATGGAACTACCTTCACGCCACTTACCGCGATTGATATTACAGCTCATGAAATTGCGCATGGTCTGACTTCAAATACCTCCAATTTGGTATATGCGAATGAATCAGGTGCTTTGAATGAATCGTTTTCAGATATTTTTGGTGTTTCCGTAGAGGCTTTTGCTAATAACAATGCATTAAATTGGATTATGGGTGAAGATGCCACACCCAATGGTAATGGAATACGTAATATGAGTAATCCAAGCGCCTTTGCCGATCCGGATACCTATTTAGGTACCAACTATTACACAGGAACACAGGATAATGGTGGGGTTCATACGAATTCTGGGGTTCAGAATTTTTGGTTTTATTTGCTCACAGTTGGTGGAACGGGTACTAATGATATAAATAATGCATACAATGTAAGCGGCCTAGGTATTGTGGATGCATCTCGCATCGCATTTCGCAATAACACCTTTTATTTAACGCCAAATTCCGATTATCAAGATGCACGTTTTTATGCAGTTCAGTCTGCCATTGATTTGTTTGGTGCATGCTCTCCAGAGGTAATGAGTACCACCAATGCATGGTATGCGGTAGGGGTGGGGCCTGCCTTTTCATATACCGTCAATTCAGATTTCTCAACCGCTTTTCAAGATTATTGTCAGGCACCGGCATTGGTCAATTTCACAAACGAGAGTTTTAATGCAGGTTCCTTTCAATGGAATTTTGGCGACGGCACTACATCGTCTGCCTTAAATCCTTCGCATACTTATCAAAATCCGGGCTTATATTCGGTTTCCTTAATTGCCAGTGGTGGGGCGTGCGGTACAGATACCTTAATCTTGGTGGACTATATCAATGTGGATCCAAGCTTGCCTTGTGCAATAACCATGAATCCGGCAGGATTAAATCAAACGCAAACATCATGCACTGGAACCTTATTCGATCCAGGGGGTGCGGCAGCTAATTATCAAGATCTCGTAACCAGTGAGATTACTATTGCTCCAATTGGGGCAGCGAGTATTACCCTTAATTTCTCGAGTTTCGATTTAGAAGCCAATTATGATTACCTGTACATTTATGATGGTCCGAACAATACGAGTCCTTTAATCGGTCAATATACAGGAAATACGCTACCGAATGCTGGGGTGATTAATACAACGTACGGTGCAGTTACCTTGAAGTTTTTTTCTGATACCTATGTGACCAATGCCGGATTTGTCATGACATGGGCGTGTCAAATACCTACCAATCCTCCGGTAGCGGATTTTCAGGCCAACGCGGTTACCAGTTGTACGGGGGATATTGATTTTTATGATCAATCTACTGGTGGTCCAACAAGTTGGGCTTGGGATTTTGGAGATGGAGCTACTTCATCACTGCAGTTTCCCAGTCATGTGTATACGCAAGACGGTCAGTATACAGTTACCTTGATTGCTGGAAATGCCTTCGGGACTGATACCATCAGCTTTCCTCAGTATATCACGATTAATCGTCCGGATGCCCCCCTCACTGCAGATGTGATTATTTGTTCTCCTGACTCAGTAACGGTTAATTCGACGGCAAACGGCACTATGTCCTATTATGATGCTGAGTTCAATGGAAACTTATTGACGACAGGGCCGAGTTATTCTACCTTTTTACAACAAACCGATACGGTTTGGGTAGAGTCTGTTGAGAACAATCTTTCTCAATATGTTGGACCTTTAAATAATTCCTTTGGTACGGGCGGACAGCATAATAATACGTCGACTCAATATTTATTATTTACAGTAAATGAGCCCTTAACGATTGTTTCGGCATGGGTAAATGCCGGTGCAACTGGAGATCGTACAATAACCTTATGGGATGCGAGCGGTAATCAGTTAGATTCTAGGTTTTTAAATATTCCTGCTGGTGGTTCACGGATTTCACTAAACTTTCATGTGGAACCTGGGGTAAATTATCGAATTGGTGGAGCGCAGATGAATTTGTATCGTAATAATGCAGGTGCCGTTTTTCCTTATCAAATTCCAGGCTTGGTTTCCATCACAGGTTCAAGTGCAGGTGGGGCTTTTTATTATTATTTCTATGATTGGGAAGTGGTTAAAGATCCATGTATAAGTCCAAGAACACCCGTTCAATTAATTATGGATGAAGTTACCGCAAGTGCTACGGTGAATACCTTAGGGATGACGGCTACTGTTTCTGCAAATAATTGTTTGAATGCTAATCAATATGCTTGGGATTTTGGGGATAATAATTCATCGAATGGATTCGCTCCTTCACATACCTATAGTGCTCCTGGTGTATATACGGTAACCTTAGTGGCATCGAATGCCAATTGTTCGGACACCACAACGTTTGAAGTGATAGCAGATAATGCTTCATTAACGGAACTCAATGAAAGTAATTGGTTGCTTTACCCAAATCCAGCGAACGAGCGCTTGAATATTGAATTCACCTATGGTTTTGCTCAATCTGTATCTTTGGTGGATGCAGCAGGTCGGGTGGTGATGGAATGTCCAATTCTTAGTTCGCTTTCTTACCTTAACATTAGTGGATTGGCACGAGGTACGTATCGGGTTGTAGCCAGCTTTGGTGATGGTGCCAAGTCTGTTAAGCCTTTTGTGAAACAGGATTAATTACCAAAGATTACTTCATCGGTAATTTCACGAACCATTTGAAAAAGCTCTGCTTTGAATTGCTTAGGGTCGTATAACCCACGTTCCATTTGACGTAATTTATGTTCCCATTGTCCGGTAAGTTCAGGGCTTTTGAGTAGGTCGTTTTTAATGGTGTCAATTAAATGCATGCCGGTATCGGTAGCGATGAGGTTCTTTTTCTTTTTCTCAATGTATTTTCTTTTGAATAAGGTTTCAATAATGGCGGATCGGGTAGAGGGCCTTCCAATGCCATTTTCCTTCATTAATTCCCGCATTTCTTCATCCTCAACCAGTTTCCCGGCGGTTTCCATGGCTCTTAGAAGCGTAGCTTCGGTGTAGGGTTTTGGCGCTGAGGTTTTTCCTTGATGCATGAAGGGTTCATGCGGACCTTCTTCGCCTTCGGTAAATAAGGGTAAGATTTTATCTTCAGACTCCCCTTTTTTCTGAACTTTTTGATCGAGGTCTTCATATACCACACGCCAACCTTTATCTAAAACCTGCTTCCCGGTTGCTTTAAATGTCAATTGATCTACTTGACCCATTACGGTAGTATTTGAAACCTTACATTCCGGATAAAACGCAGCAATTAAGCGACGTGCGATTAAGTCATATATTTTATGTTCATCGGGTGAAATTCCAGAAGGAACGATTCCGGTAGGAATAATAGCGTGGTGGTCGGTTACCTTGCTGTTGTCGAAAATAGCTTTTGTTTTAGGAATGGGCTTGTCCAACAATGATTCAGTAAATCTACTATAATCTCTTAGCCCTTTTAATACATTGGGTATTTTGGGGTGAAGATCTTCGGAGAGGTAGGTGGTGTCAACCCGTGGATAGGTCACCAGTTTTTTCTCGTAAAGGCTTTGGACATGCTTGAGTGTTTCATCGGCACTGAATCCATAGCGCTTGTTTCCGTCTACTTGTAATGAAGTTAAGTCGTACAATCTCGGATTTCCTTCTTTCCCTTCCTTTTGTTCAAAAGAGGTAATTTTAAAAGGTTTATCTTTCAAATATTCCACGCCTTTTTTGGCTTTTTCTTCCGATTTCAAGCGATCAATTTGACAAAGAAACTCGGTTTCTCTGTACATCGTTTTAAGCTCCCAATAGGTTTCAGATTTAAATGCATTGATTTCCTTCTGCCGTTGCACAATCATGGCGAGGGTAGGGGTTTGAACTCTACCAACGGATAAGGTCATTTTTGCCGGCGCGAATTTTTTAGTGTAGAGTCGTGTTCCATTAATCCCTAGCATCCAATCGCCGATGGCACGTGAATTTCCTGCGGCAAACAAATTGTCGAATTCTTCGCCGTTTTTAAGCTTAGAAAAGCCTTCTTTAATGGCTTCATCGGTTAGGGAAGAAATCCACAAGCGCTTAACAGGCACTTTACAACCTGCTTTTAAGAGGACCCAACGTTGAATCAATTCGCCTTCTTGTCCCGCATCCCCACAATTTATCACTTCTTCACATTGAGCTACCAAGGATTTGAGTACATTGAATTGTCGCTGTACACCTTCATCTTTGATTACTTTAATCCCAAATTGTTCAGGAGAAATTGGCAAATCCTCAACCCGCCACTGCTTCCAGTTTGGGTTGTAATCTTCAGGTTCTTTCAGTGTACATAAATGACCAAAGGTCCAACTCACCCAATATCCATTCCCTTCAAAATACCCCTCTTTCCGAGTGGATGCACCAAGAATTTGAGCCAAATCTCGTGCGACACTCGGTTTTTCCGCAATACATAATTTCATATTAAACGTTGAAATTAATACAACAATTTTCGTTAGGGAAGCTTAAAATCAAAAAAACCTAGTTGGAATTATATTTAATTAAATTTAAGCACTTTATTGG
>JBEGMB010000071.1:0-11145 GCA_041183245.1 Bacteroidota bacterium | reverse complement strand
GTATAATGCTGGGCTTTAATACTTTCGCTCAACGCATTAATTTTAATACCCAAAAAAATTGGTCGCTCAACAAAAAAGAACTTCTTATTAGTTTTGGTCCGACGCAGTTCTTGGGTGATTTAGGTGGCGCTAATTCTTCAAATTATGACTATTCCTTGAAAGATTGGGATTGGCAAGCGCTTGGTGGAAATGCGGGCATCGGATATCGATTTCGTTTTCATCCAAAGTTCGCAACAACCAGCAACTTAAGTTATTTAATGTTGCGTGGAGATGACAAATACTCTGAAGAGGATGTTAGGTTTTACAGAAATCTACATTTCCGAACCCACATGGTTGAATTTCAGCAGCGTTTTGAATTTATTTTATTTTCAGTTGAAAAATTCGCTCCAGCATATAACCTCCCGGGTGCTCGAGGAGGAAAACGTAGGAATCAACAATATTATGTGTTCGGTGGAGTAGGCGCCTCTTTTTTTATTCCTCAAGCTAAATACCAAGACAGTTGGGTAGCATTGCGGCCATTAAAAACTGAAGGTCAGGCAAACCCATATTCGCCAATCGCTTTCACGGTTCCAGCAGGGTTTGGATTTAGGTTAGGACTGGGTACTCAATGGAGAATTGGTTTAGAGGCAACATACAATATGGTTTTTTCAGATTATGTGGATGATGTTTCTACAGTGTACGCAGATCCCAACAGCTTTAACGATCCAACGGCTGCCTTTTTGTCAAACCCATCAGATCCTTCGATTACCGTGGGGGTTCCGAATGGAAGCATTGGAGGCTTCAATTGGTTTGGTGCTGGGTACCAACGTGGGGACAATAAACAAAGAGATTCATATTACCGACTAAATATAGTTCTTGCAAAGAATTTGACTTACAAGGATTATGGCCGTCAGCGAATTAAAACCACAGGAACAACTCCAACAGGAAAGAAAATACGCTAATTTGATGTATCGATTTTTTCGGTCACTGCTTTTTATTCTTTCCCCTGAGCGAGCGCACTATGTATCCGTTAGTTTAATTAAGCTCGTATTAGCTGTTCCTTTTTTAAAGTACTTATTAAAATCTAAAGCAGATGATCCCTCATTAAATCGAACTTTGTTCGGTTTGAACTTTTCAAATCCGATAGGTTTAGCTGCGGGTTTTGATAAAGACGCACGTTGTTTTCAACAAATGGGATCCTTAGGATTCGGTTTTGTTGAGATCGGTACTGTTACCCCATTACCACAAGCAGGCAATCCGAAACCAAGACTTTTTCGCTTAAAATCAGATCAAGCCATCATTAATCGCATGGGGTTTAATAACGAAGGCGTAATAAGTGCTGCAAAACGCTTGGCATCCCGTGATTCTTCATCTCGCTTAATTATCGGCGGAAATATTGGAAAGAATAAGTGGACTCCCAATGAAAAAGCTACTCAAGATTACTTAAAAGTGTTTACTGAATTATATCCACACGTTGATTATTTTGCAGTAAATGTGTCATCACCCAATACGGAAAATTTAAGAGCATTGCAGGATAAAGAGCCCTTATTGAACCTTTTAAGTGCACTTAAAAATCTAAATTTAGAACTGGGCTCCCCAAAGCCAATTTTACTTAAGATTGCTCCGGATCTAAGCAATGAACAATTAGATGATATTGTAGAAATTGCACGGATTTTACCTTTAGATGGAATAATAGCAACAAATACTACAATTAGCCGCAATGGCCTAAAAGCTTCATCGGAAATAATTTCAAGTATTGGTGCCGGTGGACTTTCTGGTAAACCAATCACCGCGAGGGCTACGGAAGTGATTAGATATTTACATAATCAATTGAGAGAGGATATACCTATCATAGGCGTAGGAGGAATTCATAGCAAAGAGGATGCCTTAGAAAAATTAGCTGCTGGTGCTTCGTTAGTACAGTTGTATACAGGGTTTATATATGAAGGCCCTGCATTAATAGCAGATATTAAGAAAGCATTAATCAAGCGTGCATAATACTCGAATCCATATAACAGAGTGCCCGCGAGATGCAATGCAGGGAATAAATGACTTTATTCCTACCCATTTGAAGGTTGAATATCTAAATGCCTTACTTCAGTGTGGGTTTGATCGCTTAGATTTCGGGAGCTTTGTTTCCCCTAAAGCGATTCCTCAACTCGTCGATACCTCAGAGGTTGTTGCCCAATTGATTGATTCTGATACCAAATTGTTAGCAATCATTGCGAATGAAAAAGGAATGGAACAGGCGCTTAGTTTTGAACGAATTTCATTTCTTGGGTATCCATTTTCTATCTCAGAACAGTTTCAGTTGCGAAATACCAATACGAGCATTCAAGAATCTAAAAATCGCTTAAAGCGAATGGTAACTGAAGTTCATTCAGCAAAGCGTGAGCTCATGCTTTACCTTTCAATGGGTTTTGGTAATCCATACGGAGATCCATGGTCACTTTCTTTGATTGTAGATTACGCGAGGGAATTGCACGAAGAGTTTGGTGTTTCACACATCGCCCTTTCTGATACGATTGGAGCCGCAACACCCACGGTTTTGCATGAAGTGTTTGAATTGGTTTCTGAAAAATTACCGTCCATAGAAATAGGGGTGCATTTACATACTGTACCGAGTAATGCCTCCCAACTCATTCAGTCAGCAATGCGCGCAGGTTGCCAACATTTTGACAGTGCGATGATGGGAATTGGTGGTTGCCCAATGGCTACCGATGTATTAACAGGGAATTTAGCCACTGAAACCTTAATAGCACATTGCGTTGAACATCAGGTGAACACAGGAATAGATATGGATGCAATGCAATTCGCTCAAGAAAAAGCAGCATCAATTTTTAATTTTTATCATTAAATGAAAGAAAATAAGCAGGAAGTAAAAAGAGACAGAACCGCGGTAAATAGAAAGTTGATAATAGGGATTGGAGCCTTGGTTTTATTTGCTTTGGTATTAGTCCTCTGGTTTTATAATTCCAGTAATTCCCCAAAACCGATTGAGAAAAAATTATCTAAGCAAGAAATTTATACGGATTTTGGATTGAATTCATTTGGCAGTGATATAGAATTAGCACTGCTTAAAGAATTGAGAATTTGCGATACCACGCGTGTGGGTGATGAATTTGGGGCTTGTTCACCAAAGTTCTTTAGGTTTTTTAAATTGAGTAAAGACAAACCCTTGCGTGATGGTTTTATGCTCTTAATTAATGGAATTGCTTTTCAAGATCCTGAAGCAAAATTCCCTATTCGTCGCTTGTTGATTTTTGAACGCGAAGGGGGAAAGCTTGTTGCGGTGAATAAGTTTAAAGGGAATTTAATTGAAACGCGAGAAGTGAAAGATTCGCCCTATCAAGACATTTTGATTCGATTCAAATTGGATCAATATAATGAAAAGTACCATGTGCTTTATTCCTGGAAAAAGAACCGTTATCAATTAAAGCAATGCGAGAAACTGGTCTATTGGGACGAGACTCAAATGAAGTTTGTAGGGGGTGCAGTACTAGCCTCTAAAATGGATTCCGTATCACGAGAAGTAGAAAAAATTCTTATTGAGGAAAACCTAGTTTTTTAAAAATCCTCGATTGCTCCCAAGCCAAATAATGCAAAGTCCAATTTACTTGGGTCATCAGGAATTAGGTGTTTTGCAAATTCATGTAACAATTGGCTACTTTTCCAATCGTTTTGGGTGCGTTCTAAAATTCCAAGTTTTCTAGCAATATTTCCAGTGTGAACATCTAGTGGAATGTGTAAATCTTTTGGCGAAAGAGTTTTCCAAATACCAAAGTCTACTCCTTTCGCATTCGATCGCACCATCCATCGTAAATACATATTCAAGCGTTTACATGCGCTATTTATCATTGGATTTGAAAGATGCTTTGTGCTTCTTGAAAGATGCGGCGTTTGAAGCATGGCATTTCGAAAGTTCGTTATAGAAACCTCTATTCCTTCAGCTGCTGTTTTTTTGAAGGTGGCTTCTAATCCATCTGCTTCATATATTGTTCTTAGTGCTCGAATAAAAAATACCAAATCTTCTGCTGAAAAGGTACGATGTACGAATTTAAAGGTTCGATTTGCATTGAAATTCATTACATAATCATACGGAGACTCGCCAAACAATGCAACGAGGTGGTTTCCGCTTTTTATAATTGATTTTCGATTTCCCCAGGCAATAGTAGCAACTAAAAGGCCTATAATTTCAATGTCTTCTTTCAGTTTGAATTGATGTGGAATAGAAATAGGGTCATCCTCAATGAAACTTAAGCTTTCAAATTGATCCGCCTTCGTAAGAAGAAATTCGTTTAGTTCACTCTTGGTCATACCATGAGTCCATCTTGCATTTGAAGCATACGGTCCGCTTGCTTAGCTAGATGTTGGTTGTGAGTTACTATAACAAAGGTTTGATTCAGTTCCTCTCGCAACTTAAAGAATAATTCATGTAACTCATTTGCATTTTGAGTATCAAGATTGCCTGAAGGCTCATCGGCAAACACAATATTGGGTTGGTTTACTAGTGCTCTACATACCGCAATGCGCTGTTGTTCCCCGCCTGAGATTTCATTCGGTCTATGACTCGCTCGGTCCTGTAGTCCTACTTTTTCAAGGAGTGAGAACGCTTTTTCACGCGCATCTTTTTTAGAGATCCCCTGAATCATAGCGGGAATCATAATATTCTCCAAGGCATCGAATTCAGGGAGCAGTTGATGGAATTGGAAAACAAATCCAATTTTACGATTTCTAAAATTTGCAAGTTCTCTTTGTGATAATGCAAATGGGTTAATTCCATCAATAGCAAAAGTTCCATCGTCTGGACGATCAAGGGTTCCCAAAATTTGCAACAAGGTTGTTTTTCCTGCACCCGACGAACCGACAATAGATACAATCTCACCCGCATTCACTTCGAGCGAAATTCCTTTTAAAATTTCAAGTTCACCATATTTTTTTGTGAGATTTACCGCCTTAAGCATTGTTGTCTAAATGTAAATCATGACCCATTCGATCACGTTTGGTTTTTAAATAGGCATTGTTATGTAGGTTTCCTGGAATTTCAAGGGAAACATTTTCAACAATTTCAAGCCCATATCCAATTAATCCTGTTCGTTTCTTTGGGTTATTAGACATTAGCCTCATTTTTGTAATTCCTAGCTCCCTCAGCATTTGAGCTCCAACCCCATAGTCACGTTCATCAGCCTTAAATCCAAGTTCAATATTTGCTTCAATGGTATCCATGCCTTGTTCTTGCAGTTTGTATGCTTTCAGTTTATTTGCTAGGCCAATTCCTCGTCCTTCTTGGTTCATGTATACAATTACACCTTTCCCTTCTTTTTCAATCATTTCCATTGCTTTATGTAATTGAGGTCCACAATCACATCGGCACGATCCAAAAATATCCCCGGTTAAACACGAAGAGTGAACCCTCACTAATACGGGCTCATCCTTTTTCCAGGTTCCCTTTACCAACACCAAGTGATCTTGATCGGTATTCTTATCCTTAAATGCATGCAATTGAAAATCCCCAAAGCTTGTTGGAAGGTTAACGTCTACTATCGGTTCAACGTGTACTTCATGTGCAATTCGATACTTGATGAGTTCTTCAATGCTGATAATTTTTAGATCAAATCGCTTAGCGATTTCTACTAATTGAGGAAGTCGAGCCATCGTACCATCCTCATTCAATATTTCAACAATGACACCCGCCTCCTCAAACCCTGCCATTTTCGAAAGATCAACAGCCGCTTCTGTATGGCCAGCACGTCTTAGTACACCACCTTTTTTCGCTCGTAAAGGGAAAATATGACCAGGTTTGCCCAATTCTTCTGGACGGGTATTTTCGTCAATTAAAGCCAATATTGTTTTCGAACGATCGCTTGCGGAAATACCAGTTGTACATCCATGACCGATTAAGTCAATACTAACCGTGAATGGAGTTTCATAGGCGGCGGAGTTATTTCGCACCATTAATTCTAAGCCTAATTCATCGCAGCGATCTTCACTTAAAGGCGCACAAATCAATCCCCGGCCATGAGTTGCCATAAAATTTACAACTTCAGTGGATGCATTTCTTGCGGCTGTTAAAAAATCACCTTCATTTTCTCGATCCTCATCATCAACAACGATGATTACTTTACCATTACGAATTTCTTCAATGGCCTCCTCAATGGTATTTAATTGATATGACATTATGCGTTTTGGGGTATGTTTTTAAGTGTTTCAAGTAGGTAGGACCAGAATTTTTGAACCGAAGATATTTGTACTTTTTCATCCGGAGAGTGCGCTGCTCGAATGTTTGGACCAAATGAAATCATTTCCACACCCGGTAAGTGTTTTCCAAGTATTCCACATTCTAATCCAGCATGACAAGCTTTAACTTGAGGTGTTTCTTTAAATAACTGTACATAAAGCGATTCCATCAACTGGAGAATGCTCGAATTGCGATTTGGTTCCCATCCGGGATAATCTCCGGATTGTTCTACGGTAGCGCCCATGTTTTCAAATGCCGTGCGAATGGCCATGCTTACCTCAGCCTTAGTGCTTTCTACAGAACTCCGTTGAAGTGATTGGGTAGTGAATTGACCCTCGTGAATGATCACACGCGCCAAGCTCGAAGAAGCTTCTACAAGATCTGCGATTTCAGGGCTCATTCGAAAGACCCCGTTATGAACAGCACATAAGGTGTTTAAAATTTTTGTACAGTCCGTATCATCCATCGCATCACCACTACTAACTCCCGATTCTATTTCAATTTGGTGCTCCGGTTCAATGCGTGCATATTCTTGTTTTAAATTACCTGTAGTTCTTAGTAAAATTTCTTTAGCCTCTTCTTCGTTAGAAACAGCAATTCTGCATGTCGCTTCTCGTGGAATCGCATTTCTAAGACTTCCACCGTCGAATGAAATTAATTGAATAGGGGTATTTTGCTTTAATTCCCAGAGTAATCGAGCCATCCATTTATTTGCATTTCCTCGTCCTTTGTCTATATCCATTCCCGAATGGCCACCTAATAATCCGCGAATTTTAATTTTCAGTACGTGCCATCCTTCATGGATTGCGGTTTCTTGGTAGGTATATGAGGTATTCGTATCAATTCCTCCGGCGCATCCAATGGAAAGCTCATCGTCATTCTCTGTATCTAAATTGAGTAATATTTTCCCGTTTAATAAGGATCCGTCGAGTTCTTTTGCACCGGTCATTCCGGTTTCTTCATCGATGGTAAATAGGGCTTCGAGTGCAGGATGAGCAATATCTTTAGATTCAAGTAAAGCCATGATGGCTGCCACACCAATGCCATTATCAGCACCTAAGGTCGTGCCTTCAGCCAATACCCAATCCCCATCAATGCGCATTTGTATGCCTTCCTCATCAAAATTGAATACCGTGGTTTCATTTTTCTGATGCACCATATCCAAATGGGATTGAAGTATAACCGTTGTTCGATCTTCCATTCCAGTGCTCGCAGGTTTCTTTATAATTACGTTTCCAATCGCATCCTCCAATGTTTCGAGACCGAGACGTCGGCCAAAGTCAATCATGAATTGTCGAACGCGTTCTTCCTTTTTGGAAGGACGTGGAACAGCATTTAAGTCAGAAAAAGCACGCCACAGTGAATTTGGTTCTAAGAGATGAATAGCCATGATTATGGGAATTTAGGGAATTGTTGAAAGTCAGGATCTCGTTTTTCGAGGAATGCATGCTTTCCTTCTTGCGCTTCGTTTGTTAGATAGTAAAGCAAGGTCGCATCGCCGGCTAACTCCATTAACCCGTGTTGCCCGTCTAATTCGGCATTCATAGCGCGTTTGATCATACGAATAGCCAAGGGACTTCGTTTCATGATGGTTTTACACCATGCTACCGTAGTGTTCTCGAGTTCAGCCAAGGGAACTACTTTGTTGACCATGCCCATTTTTTCGGCTTCTTCCGCTGTATATTGGTTGCACAGAAACCAAATTTCACGCGCTTTTTTCTGTCCGACATGACGAGCAAGATAAGAGGAGCCGAAACCACCATCAAAGCTTCCCACCTTAGGGCCCGTTTGACCAAATCGAGCATTTTCAGAGGCAATGGTTAAGTCACATACTACGTGAAGCACATGTCCTCCCCCGATTGCGTAACCATTTACCATGGCAATAACGGGTTTTGGTAAAGAGCGAATGGCTTTGTGAATATCGAGTACATTTAATCTTGGTACGCCATTTTCTGAGATATATCCTCCAATCCCTTTAACGTTTTGGTCTCCTCCAGAACAAAAGGCTTTGTCACCTGCTCCGGTAAGGACCACAACGCTAATATCATTTCGTTCCCGGCAAATGTGCAATGCATCCAAAATTTCCATATTGGTTTCCGGACGGAATGCATTATATACTTGAGGTCTATTGATGGTGATTTTAGCAATCCCTTCAAAAAACTCAAATTTAATGTCGGTGAAAGACTTTAGGGTGTTCCAATTTCGCATGTCATTCATTTAGTGGCAAAGGTAATAACAAAGTGTGAAGGGTTAGGTTTACAACCAACACTTATTCCTCAATAAATGATAATTTTTTGGATTTGGTGATAATCAATAAATTTTAGAAAATAAACCCCGGGAGGTATATGGTTTGTAATAATTTGGTTTCCATCGATTTGAACAGCATATTTTTGGCCCAATTCATTAACCAAATGAACATTACCTAAAGTTTCAAAAGGACTGTAAACTGTAAAAGTACCGCGATTAGGATTTGGAATAATTTGAAAATTATTTGGGATAAGTTCTTCTGTGTCTAGTGGAGAATTGCACTTTAAAGTTTTTAAGGTTAAATAATTTATAGCGGATGGAAGAGGGTCGTCGGAAATGAATCCTGTAAAGGAATAAAAGTTTTTATTTGCCGCTAGTGCACTTGCATTAAACGTATTGACATAACAAGGAATAAAGCAATCATTTGAGCCGTTATCGGGCATGTGCATCCACCAACTTTCAGGTTGCTTGGGCCAGAAGGGGGTAAATGCATTTTGCATGTGAATACCGCCCCAAATTATTCCGTTGTTGGGGTGTTTTTTAATTATCCGTCCTTCCCCATAATAACTCATATATTTTTTTGCCCAGATCACATTTCCCATATCGTCTATTTCCATGTAAAATGGTTTATTTCCGGGCGTAACATAATTTACTTCATCATAGAAATAACCTGTTAAAAAAATATGGTCATTGGCTGTTAAAAATGCATCTTCAAAGAATTGTTCATGATCAGAACTTTCTACTTCATATTCCTTTGACCACAATAAAGCCCCATTTAAATCTACGTTAGTTAGTGTAACTCTATAATCATTGTTATTGATAGCTTGTCCGCAAAGCAATAGGGTTCCGTCTGATTTTTTGAAGATTTTGAGCACCCTTCCTGCCGGTGTCACATAGGTTTTCGCCCAAGATAATTGTCCATTTGAAGATAATTTCATTAATAATAATCCTCCTCCGACCGTTGTTGTTCCACCAATATAAATATCGTCGTTGTTGTTAACATAAACGCTATACCCACATTGCTGTCCTGTATACATTCCATAAGATTTTGTCCATACGGTGTCTCCTTGTGGCGTAAGTCGAACAGCAAACGTTTTCAAATTATAGGAGCTGTGATAGTAATAGCCAACCACTAATCTATCGCCATTAGACATCAACGCAGCAGCATATCCGATGTCATTTCCGTCGTTAATCGCGTTCCCAAAGGATCTGCCCCATAGAAATTGGCCGTTTTCATCGCATTCACTGACCCAAAAATCAGCTTTACACACGCCATTGCATAGTAATCCTGTTCCTCGCCCCGTTAGAAGTAGATGTCCATCCGGCGTTCGTAAAATAGAATTAATTTCTTCAAAAGTAGTTGATTTGGAATACACCAAATTACCTTGAGCGTCAAATCGACTTAGGGTGCCTATTTCAGAAACTGTTCCCCCATTTAATGGAGATCGCTTCATGAAGCCGGCAACAAAGAGTTCATTGTTTTGATTGAAAACTGCATCGTTGAGGTAGTCTTCTGCAGTACTATATGCGAGGGTATCAATTCCATAAAGCCCATTGATTTGTTGAGCTTTTACCGAAATTATCATTGTAAGAAATAACGCAGTAATAAATGGTTTCATGTTAGTTAGTTTAGGAAAACATATCTAAACTAATAATTAATTTGATTTATAAATTATTTTATGAGTATCTCATCCATGAAAATCCATGGAGTATTTCCTTCACCAGGGAATCCTGAAGGGATTGTTTTGGGTCCAGTGATTTGAAATCGAAGAGATTGCGTTTTATTTCTAAAGCGAATGACTGTTCGTTCAGATGTTATTTTCACGGATTTAGTTTTACCCTTGTTTGTTGTTATTTTCACCTCGCTTGGTAGATGAATCCATGAGGAAGGTTCATATAAAAACCCAAGTTCCAGGCCTTTTATTTTTCGTTTTTCTTCCAAATCTATACTAATCTCTATGGTATTCGTATCAAAACCAACCCATTGATAACCTCTCCAAGGGCGTGCTCCAAATTGCCCATCCACTAAGGTTAAATCACCAGAATTATAGCGCGTGTTAGGCGGCGTAATGTAAGTTGTTTTTGCACCCAACCCTTGGTGTTCAATAATGGTTAGCGAATCGGCACAGCACGGAGAGAAATAGGTGAATTTTTGCTGAATTGAATTTTTTCGAGTTCGGTTAAATGGTAGTTTTTTACCCTGTGACAACCAAATACCTTCTTCGCGCCTTGGAAAGCTTACCACAACCGATTCATTGGTATCTTTGAATTCAAATCTTAGGGATATTCCATAGGGTTCTCTTTCAAATTTTATATCAGGCTTCATGAAACTCAGTGAAACATCCGTGTTCAAGATTGTCCCCATCAGTCTTGGGATGTGATATGTTTTAAGTGCATCTTCAAATGCTTTATAAGGGGCTTTCGTTCCGCCCCAAAGTGCTTGACTTAAGGCAATGGCCCGTGGATAGGTCATGTATGTAAGTTGGTCAAAGGTTGGAATATACTCGGTCCAAAGGTTTGCTTGCCCACCCAAAATAAACCGTGCTTCATGGTCTTTAAGTCCTTCAGGGACTGGGTTGAATTCATATACTTTTTCAATCGGTGTGTAGCCTCCAATTGCTAAAGGTTCTGAAACTGACTTTCCTTGGTAATGATCAAAATAACAATGAGACCCGGGACTC
>JBEGMB010000070.1:0-5968 GCA_041183245.1 Bacteroidota bacterium | reverse complement strand
ATTTATTGGAGCATCCTTAAAGTGAATGGGATTTCAAATGGGGTCAACAATACGTATCAATCGAATTCTGTATTAAGTCTAGTAATTTTATGGCCCCTACTCCTCCTGGGTTTAGTCATTTTTAATGTTGAACTGTTTTTGTCTCGAAAAAAGAACACATGAAGGAAGTGAATACCTACATTTACGTCTATTGTACGGATTTCACCATCACTTCCGCAAACCTTCTAGGCATTACCTACGAAGATTTTAATGCCCTTATCTTTTGTGTGCTGTGGCCCTTGATCACATTAGGGCTGTCTATAACCTTAGTCATTCAGTTACGCCAAAGATTTAAAAATAGGTGATGTGTTTCCTGTGGATTGATTATTACCTTTGACGCATGAAACTTACGGTCTTCCTTTTTAGCTTCCTTTGTACAGCTGCCATAATCGCACAAAAAAAACACCTACCCTACTCCGGGGAATTATTATTCAAAGCCCAGCGCGTAATCCCTATGGACTCTATCCAAGAACACATGTTAATCTATGCGAAAGACAGCTTGCTTAAAGTAATTAATTTCTCTTCAAACATGGGGAAACAAGAATTGATTAAACATTTATCCAAAGAAAAGTCATACCTGCTTCTCGAAACCACCAAAGGCAAGTACGCCATCCGAACGAATTATACCAAATACCAAGATACAACCCTTTCGTATTCCTTTAAAAAGAAACTAGGATCGAAACGAATTGCCAGAATGAAAGCCAAAAAACTTAGCGTTACCTTCACGGATATAGATAAAAAATTCACCTTTTATTACCTAAAAAACATTCCCGCCATCTACGGGAGCGCCTATACAAACTTTCCCGGATTAGTTGTTGAGTATTACATTCCAACCGACGAGGGCATGTTCCAATACACCTTAACTGAATTCAAACGAATAGATCCACCCTTGACGCTTTTTATGGTGCCCACGGATTATAAACGGGTGAGCATCGAAGAATTCATGGAAGAAATGTCCAAGCCCTAGGTAGTTAACACCTTGCTGTGTAAAGAATTCACTTTTATCCTAATTACATCGTAACCCTTTTCTTACTTTCGTATTTTACCCCAAAATGCGAGATAACGAATACATCCCATACGAAGAAGAGGAAACGCAATACGACAATACGGAACCCACGCGGAAGAAAGAAAAAACCTCCACGTCTCATCCAAAAAAAGAGGCTAAACTAAAATCAGAAAAGCCAAAAGGTTTTGTAACCCCTGCTCGTGTTATCACTTCCCTTGGAGCCCTTTTAACGCTTTCAAGCATATTCTTGTTCTTTGGATGCATTTCTTACTTTCTCACGTGGAAAGCCGATCAAGACTCCGTATTGGGGCATGGGTTTTTCGAGTATATTTTCAACAACCAAGTTCCTGCGCCAGACAATTGGCTTGGTAAATCAGGAGCCTGGTTCAGTCACACCCTCATCTACAATAGTTTCGGTATTACATCCATTGGATTTAGTTTAATTGGATTTTTATTGGGCGTTCGCTTACTCTTTAAGGTGGAATTGCTTCCGATTCTTCGCACATCGATTATCACCTTGAGTTTTATGGTGTGGGGATCTATATTTCTTGGATATTTCCATGAGTATATTAATTTCGGCGGAGGCACATTTGGCTTCTTCATTAATGAGTGGCTATCCCTTACCATTGGAAGTGTACCAACGTTTATTTTCCACCTGGTATTGCTCTACATTACAATCACCCTGCTCTTTAACCCCAACTACGGAGCAATTTTTGATCGAATCAAACCTTCCAACTTAAACGGTGACTACTTTGATATTAATGAAGATAAGGAGGTCGCTCCCGAGAAACCGTACAACTCAATGAAGGTTGTGAATCCAATCAAAGAAAATGAAATTACTGAAGATTTGATTTCTAAACCAGTGCATTTCAATGAACCCGATACAACCGAAGAGGACGATCTTATTGATGATTCAGAACTGGAAATCACCTTCATTGATAAATCTCAGCAAGAAGCTACCTCAGATGTGGAATTAGAAATCAATGATATTCCAGAAGCTGCGCCAGTTCCAACCGAACCAAAGTCGGCCAACGCAGACACCACAGCAGATGATTTAGTGAGTGAATTTGGATTGTATGACCCCAAAATGGACCTCGAATCCTATGTACTCCCTCCCATTGAATTATTAAAGGAATATGGAGGAAACGGAGGAGCTTCCGTGACAAAAGAAGAATTAGAAAGCAACAAAGACCGAATCGTTGAAACACTATCGCACTACAAAATCGATATCGCTAAAATTAAAGCAACGGTTGGTCCAACGGTCACCCTGTATGAAATCATTCCGGCTCCAGGTGTCCGGATTGCAAAAATTAAAAACCTAGAAGACGACATTGCCCTAAGTCTTTCCGCCTTAGGCATCCGGATTATTGCACCAATCCCAGGCAAAGGGACCATTGGAATTGAAGTTCCAAATTCAAAACCTGAAATGGTTAGTATGCGCTCCTTAATCGCATCCGAAAAATTCCAAAATTTCGATGGAGAATTACCTATCGTTATGGGGAAAACCATCACTAATGAAACCTATGTTTTTGATCTAACAAAAATGCCTCACTTACTTGTAGCGGGTGCAACAGGTCAAGGGAAATCGGTAGGGTTAAATGCGATTTTAGTATCGCTACTCTACAAAAAACATCCTGCGCAAGTAAAATTTGTACTTGTAGACCCAAAGAAAGTGGAACTTACCTTGTACAATAAAATTGAGCGACATTTCTTAGCCAAACTCCCCGGAGAGGAGGATGCAATTATAGTGGATACCTCTAAGGTAGTTAACACACTCAACTCGCTTTGTATCGAAATGGATGACCGATATGAACTTCTCAAAAACGCAGGCGTTCGTACCATCAAAGAATACAATGCCAAATTCATCGGACGTAAATTAAATCCTGAAAAAGGACACCGTTACCTTCCGTACATTGTGGTGCTTATCGATGAATTTGCGGACCTCATCATGACTGCAGGCAAGGAAGTTGAGCATCCAATTGCACGAATCGCACAGCTCGCCCGAGCCATTGGAATTCACCTCATCGTTGCCACACAGCGTCCTTCAGTGAATGTTATTACCGGTATGATTAAGGCCAATTTCCCGGCACGAATTGCCTTCAGGGTGTTGTCAAAAATCGATTCAAGAACCATACTTGACGGCTCTGGCGCTGATCAGCTGATTGGACGTGGTGACATGTTGATTTCAACAGGTTCAGATATGATTCGTTTACAGTGTGGCTTTGTAGATACGCCAGAAGTAGAAGAGATTTGTGAGTTCGTAGGTGATCAGCGGGCTTACCCGAGCGCCTTCTTACTTCCCGAATATGTTCCAGAAGGTGGTGAAGGAAGTGGTGATGTAGACATGGATGAAATTGACCCAATGTTTGTAGACTCCGCGCGAATTGTAGTAATGAACCAACAAGGCTCTGCCTCCCTTCTACAGCGTAAATTAAAATTAGGATACAACCGCGCAGGACGAATTGTTGATCAATTGGAAGCCATTGGAATCATTGGGTCTTTCCAAGGAAGTAAAGCACGCGAAGTGTTGTTTGGAGACATTGAATCTTTGGATGAATTCTTGCGTGTGAAAGGATTACTATAATTTCTTAGCCCGTTTTTGTAGCTTTACGATCAATTTGATTGTATGAAGAATTTCCTTTTCGGACTTATTATCTCTAGCGCAACGCTTGTTTCGGCTCAACTTGTGAACATACCTTCACCACTGAACAAATTTTACCATGCTGGAACGGATTTTTCAAGGCACCACGAAGTTGTACAGTTTTTCGAAACACTAGAAAGCCTCTACCCTAAGCAAGTAAAGGTTGAAACCTACGGATATACCAACGAAGGACGACCGCTCATAATGGCGTTCATAAGCACCGAAAAAAACATCCAAGCCCTAGAGAATATTCGTGTAAACCACTTAAGCAGCAATAAATTGGAGAACACTTCAATTGCTTGGTTAAGCTACAACGTGCACGGCAATGAAAGCTGTGGGACCGAAGCCGCCATGGAAACTGCATACCGCCTTGTAACTACCGATGTTAACTTATTAGAGAATACCTTGGTCATAATGGATCCTTGCCTTAACCCGGATGGAAGAGACCGCTATGTTAATTACTTTAAACAATACCACAATAAAACAGGTCAATTACAAGTGCCGAGCGCCGAGCACGATGAAACGTGGCCCGGTGGACGACCAAATCACTATCTGTTCGACCTTAACAGGGATTGGGCTTGGTTAACCCAAGTAGAATCTCAACAACGGATCAACGTTTACAATCAATGGTTGCCTCACGTACATGTGGATTTTCACGAGCAGGGCATGAATGAGCCGTATTATTTTCCACCAGCAGCAGAACCTTATCATGAAGTGATCACCAATTGGCAACGAGACTTTCAAAAACACATAGGTAAAAACCATGCTTCCTATTTTGATAAAAACGGATGGCTTTATTTTTCAAAAGAGATCTTTGACTTACTCTATCCATCCTACGGTGACACTTACCCAACATTTAACGGTGCCATCGGGATGACCTATGAACAAGGGGGCTCTGGAAGGGCGGGACTTGGAGTAATTACTATGGTTGGTGATACCCTAACCCTAGCAGAGCGAATAGAACATCACGTAATCACCGGGATTTCCACCCTTGAAACCGTTAAAAATCATCATGTTAAACTCATCGAGGAATTTCAAAAATTCCAAGAAAAAAACCTAAATAACCCAATAACGACCTATGTGTTAGATGGAAGTTCCGCAAACCTTAGCGCCTTGACAACGCTATTAGATCGTCATCAAATCAGGTATACAAAAGTCAACCAAGATCAAGGAAATGAAGTGAAGGGATTTGATTACTTTACCAATAAAGAACACGCTAGAAAGCTACTTAAAAATGATGTGATCATCAGCACAAATCAGCAAAAAGGAAATTTAATCAATGTCTTGTTCGAACAAAAAACAGCATTAAGTGATTCCTTAACGTATGACATCACCGCATGGTCGCTCCCCTATGCATATGGAGTCCCTTGCATTAAAACCTTAAAATCCATTGCCACTCCCCAGGGAGAAAGCAACGAACAATTCACCCCATTCGCTATAAATGAAGAACCCTATGCCATTGCCATTCCATGGAACAACCTAAACCATGTGCGAATTTTGAATGAATTATTAATTTTAGGTCTTAACGTTTCCATGTCTGAAAAAGAATTTACCACAAGCATTGGTAAATTTAATAAAGGAACGCTTCTTGTACTCAAATCTGATAATCCTGGGAAATCGCTTTCCTCCTTGGTTCCACCAATTATAAATAAGCACAAGCAACAAGCCACAGCCTTATTTTCTGGTTGGGCAGAAAGCGGAACAGATTTAGGATCGTCTAGCATTAAAAATATTTCAAAACCCAAAATTGGCATCTTATTCAACGATCAAACCTCGTCCTTATCCATGGGTGAAATCTGGAATTTTCTAGATGCTCAACTGGGAATAGAACATCAAGTACTTCGAAATGGAGATGCAGATTTATATGCCTTAAATCAATTGGATGTAGTGCTAATTCCCGAGGGATTTCAAAGTGAAAACAATGCCAACCTGAAGCAATGGATAAGCAACGGAGGAACGTGTATCGTCATGGGATCGGGTGCTTCAAACTTTATGGAAGCAGACTTCGGAATGAAAATCGAAGAGGGAACTGCACCAATTGTATCCAGAGATTTAGGGAATTATGGCAATCTTGAGCGCTCAAGCATCAGTGAAACGATTATCGGCGCAATTTATCAATGCAATGTGGACACCTCACACCCTCTAGCTTTTGGGTATAAAGACGCTTACTTCACCCTTCGTTTAGCTGCGGATGTCTACCCTTTTCAAGGGGATATCATACAGAAAATTCAAGATAAAAATGGTTGGATTACAGGCTTTGCTGGATATAAAGTAAAACACAA
>JBEGMB010000069.1:0-6196 GCA_041183245.1 Bacteroidota bacterium | reverse complement strand
ATTGTAATCATACCAAATCAAATAACTCTTGTAATTTCTATTTACTTGGTAGTCATGCAATATTCTTTTTTTTCTGTAATTATAATTATTTTTAATATTAAATTCGTACAAATGCTGATTCCAAACAAACTGAATAATATTCTCCTTTGATGTAGATTTAAATATATTAACATTGCTCTGCATTAGAGAAAGATCTCCAAATTCAGTAAATCCATCAATACTTTTATATGAGAGAAGTTTATCATTGTAATACTGTGCTGCGACTAGTAAAAATGTATCGCTAGAATAGGGTGAGTGTAATTGCTGTCGTGGTTGTGACAATAAATCCATTTCAAAACTCACACCATTGTACTTGTTTTTGGAACAGACGTAGTACAAGGTGAATGTATCTGATGCACCAATTACACTCGCAACACCTCGCTTCCCACCAATTTGAGGAATATAGCCAATAGAATCTCCGTTCTTATTAAATAAAGTATTGCAGTAAATGAAGGCTATCAGCTCTCCTTTGGAATTCGAAATAGTCTGATAACCTTGACCTAATTTATGACAAAGATAAAATAGGGGAGAATGAGGGACTTCCCATATCTTTTTAGCGCTGATTTCATCAACTTTCAATTCTGCGTGGTTGAAATTAATATCGTAAAACGAAGTCTTTTTTATAGCTTCAGAATAGGGCTTTTTTTCAATATCAAATTGCTCAAAAAAACCTTGCACAACCATGTGGTTGCTTTGTTGCGCATTTGCAACACCGCAAATAACGCTCAACAATATGAAGATGAACTTTTTCAAGGAGTGATTGAATTTATTATCATTTGGAAAACAGTGAATCTGACAATTACAATACTATATAAACTCCGTAGTTTAACAGTGATTATAATCAATACAATATGAGTACAACAAATAATCCTTAATTATATTCTGTAACTTTTTGATTATTTTTAATCATTGCAATGTTGTTCAAATTAGCTAATCTAGCGCATACTTTTGAAATCAATTGAATCATGAAGAAAATCACCTTTATTCTAACTTTCCTCTTATTTATAAATTGTTCGGCCCAAATTCCTAAGCCTCGCGTTCAATGGGTGAGTGAAATTCAGCAATATGGACAGCGTAATACGGGTCTATGGATGATTCCATTGCCGAGAAAAGCCGCCTTTGATAGTTTGGGCAATGTATACACCCTCTTCAGTGTGGGCGATTCTTTGCGACTCACAACAGGTGTGTATCGGAAATCAGATGGGGTTGGTTGTGTCTTGGCGAAAATCAACAAAAGCAATGCCTCCGTGGCTTGGGCTTATCCCTTTAAATCCAATGATTCGAACATGTCGCTAACAGACATCGTGATAACCAATAACAATCAGATTACGGCGTTGATAGGGCATTCAGAAAACGGCACTTATCGAGGTAAATCGTACCCCGGTAACGCGCCTCTTTTTTCCTTTAATACCCAAGGCGATCTGCTGTGGTTTAAATCGGGAAGTGGCATCCAAGAATTACGCTCTGAGAACCAGGAAAACATCGGCATAGGTTATCGAAAGGGCAATGACACAGCTTTTAGTCACCTGAAATTGGATTCATTTAATGGTTATTATGCAATTGAATTAAATGCGTTTGGACAAACCATCAATGCACAATATCTGGGCACCGGCGGAGAAAATAGGACCTTGATGTTTTCAAAAGAATCTTACTTGTTGCAGGTTGAAGTATCCAAAACATCGAGTTTCCGCAACAGACAGGGCACATATAAAGCCGTGGACCAGCGCACATCGCCGCCAAGCGGGAATTTGTTGGATGTCATCACCATCTGCTATTCAAAAAACGGAACCATCAAATGGGTGCATCGCGCCGATACTGCTTCAGCCAGGGCGCTGAACAGTAACTTTTGCTCAGACAATCATGGTAACGTTTATTTGGGATTGCTGTATAAGCGCAATTGTCGGTGGTTGGGCAAATCGTTTAAAGTTCCCTTTGCGGGAGACCCTAACTGCGCCTTGGCGATTTTGGATGAGACAACTGGTTCGGTGAAACGATTTCTGTTTTGTGATACCAGCTCTTACAGCCCATATAGTTCATTCAGATTGATAGAAGGCAACGACAAAATGGGTGTGAGACTGCGTGTTGGCGGCTGTCCAACATCCATGTGGCCTAACCTCCCAGATTCAGTAATCAATGCGGGTGGTGTTATGTGCATGATGTTTGATTTTAATGGCAATTACCAACAATTCTGGCAAGATGAAGAAGCGCAATACAGTTACAGTGGGTATGACGCAACAACCTCTTTTTTGCATCGGCCTCTGTCGAAATACACTGCAAACGTCTATTTTTTTGGGGTGGAAATTTCCAACAGCACGCTCAATGCAATTGCCTTGGGTTATGCGTCATTGAGCAAACGAGTATCGGGGCAATTGGCCATTTCCAAAAATGGGGTGGGTGTGTACCCGGTGCCATCGCAAGGTTTGGGTTGGACGGTATCATCGCTTGATAAGTTTACTACCGTTTCTATTCACGATTTGGCGGGTAAATTGCTGGGCGAGATGGTTTTTGAGAGTCCTGTTTCTCGATGTGAGATTGTTACGCCAACATTGTCACAACCATTGTATTTGTTGACTGTAAAGCTTGCCGATGGTAGCACCCAAACGCGATTGATACAGTGATGTAGTGTATTATAATTGGTATTTTTTTTGATTACTTTTCATCAATACTATTTATTTTTCATGTCCTATAATTGCCATTGATAAATTTCAGCATATTGGCATTTGCAACTTTTAAACAAATTGTAGTCATACCATTATGGTCAAACGATCAATTCGCATGAAAAACTATATTTTATTTGCCGCTATTTCATTTTTCGCTGGTCGATTAACCGGCCAACAGAAACCCTCTTGGAATACAGGGTACTATTCATCTGGGACGGCGCTGAAATTTACTGAATCACACAATAAATTATTGCCCACAACAGACTCAATGGGAAATGTGTTTATGGCTTTTCATTATACAGACACATTGATATTAGACGGAAAAATTTACCGAGCCAACGGAAAGAATTCATTCGTAATCAGAAAAGTAGATAAGTATGGCAAATCCCAGTTCAACTTGTTTGCTCAAGCACGAAGTGGGGGAAGAAAGGTGGTGCTGTCTGATTTGTTTGCGCTTCGCGATGGTGGCTTTGCTATCGCGGTATCTACCGATGATACCCTTGACTTGGGAAAGGTGGTTCTTGGGGTTCAAAATAGAAATGTAGACGAAAGCTATGTACTTCGATTCAATGCCGATGGATCCTTGCGTTATAAAATTCATTTCTATGGAGCGATACCCAATATCCGACCAGGGTACAAAAACGACTTGGTGGTGTATGCCGATTTCAAATCTCCTGACTTAGTAACCATCAATGGAAAATCCTATGACCCAATTTACAACAGAGATTTAATTCTTCAGATCGCCGCTGATGGAACCATTGGCAAAACCTATAACCGGTTTAGTTCCTTGGTTGATTGGACAGAAGACATCAAGGGGAATATGTATTTGTTCTCGATGCTTTACAGTTCGGATACGGCGAAAGGCCAACCATTTGTTGATACGACGTTATTCCCGAGTGCAAAAAGTGGCAATTATCGTGATCATGTAATTCTGGGATTAAAGCAAAATGGAAATGTTAAGTGGATTTTCAGGCTGGACTCCGCACATGGGTCAAATTCTGGGGCCTACAAGTTCGGCATCGATAAAAGCGGTAGGATTTATTTCTGTGACAACATTGGCAGGGCGTTCAAATATCAGGGTAAGGTTTTGATGTCCTCTCCGAAACTCGCCAATCGCGCCTTGTTTGGAGTTCTGGATAGCAACGGCAAACTGCTCAGGTATTTCTTTGACAATACCTATGGAATTGGGGAAGAGCAGAGCATTTCGATGTATCCTACTGCTTGGCTGGGCGATGATGTAGAAATCAAGTTGTGGGCGGGTCAGGATTTTGCGTGGCCGAAAAAAGCCAGTGTGTCAAGTTCGATTTTGCAAAGTTGTTACTATAATTTCCTCAGGGATACTTTCTTTGATGTGATGGATGCCGAACCTTCGCTGGCGGAAAGGCGCAATTATTTTAAACGACAACAGCGTTGGGGCGTAAGTACAGGATTTGGAGCGAAGGGAAGCGGTGTGTTTGTGGGCAATGATTTATATACCAATTATGGTGGCAATGACTATATGGGTTTCTTTTTTGATCCAGACATCAAAGTGAGCACAAAGGAAATCGTTTTCACACCTCAAATTGTTGTTTATCCCAATCCAACCATTGATGGAAAATTACATCTCGAGTCGATTGCTGCCATGCATTCTTTGGTGTTGCTGTCGGTGAACGGACAAGAGGTAGCTCAATTCACGCAAAAGGGCGAGAGTATCGATCTTGAACTACCAACATTGCAACCTGGACTCTACTTTATACAAGGCGTATGCAATGAGCACAGATTCACAAAAGCTTTTGTGATTGATCAATGAGGGTTTAATTAATTGGGTCTTTTAGCAGAAGGTATAGATTTGACTGTGTTTAAGACTAAATTTTAGTTAATGTTCCTCAAATTCGATATTTTCACCAAGAGAATTTCTAGTATGGTATAAAAAGGAGACGATGAAGCAATTTTTAACTGGTTTAATTTCACTATTTATCGCGTTGGGCGCACAAGCACAAACTTTGGAAACAGGTCTTGCCATCAACAACACCCATTTATGGCAATCTAACAGTTATAATTACTATGTAGAAAGGACCGAGGGATTGGGAATATCTGCTATGGCTAGATACCAACGCCCAAAATCGTTTTTTCTCTTTAAAAACAATGAAGCCGGATTCGAATTTAGCCATGGAGAAATATATATTCAAGAGCATACCAGTCCTGGAGGTGGGGGTGGCAATGTAACAAACATCAAATACAACGCAACTTCCTTTACCCTGAATAATTATTTTGTAAATTTTGGAACCTTGAACAAGGGATTCCAAGTCGCCATGGGCTTTCATTACAATTATAAGCTTGTTTCCCATTCCGACGGTTACTACATGCGCCGCACTGCACGTTGGGACACCTTAGGCCTAGGCCAATATTGGTTTGAAAAAACCTACTATTCCCTTGATGGTAAAAACATTCCAGAAATCCACCGTTTTAATTTTGGACCAACGGTTGGAATTGCTTTTCGTCCGTTTCAGGTTGGAAAAATCAATCTACGATGCAGATACGACATTAGCTCTACCATTGGTAGAGAATTACAATCGGGAATAATGGGGTTCTCCAATTTAAGACAGCGTTTTACCCTAAGCATGATGTGGAGGAAAGAGGACTGAGATGGCGGAGTATCTTGAGCTGATGAATTTTTTGCCATCATTTTTGATTACTTTTAATCATGTTGTTTAAATTCAGATGCTTATTATTGCTTCTATTAAATTTCAGCATCTCAGCATTTACAACCTTTAAACACCCTTGATTTCAGAGAGCGAACGCAAAATTCAAGTTTTCTCTTGTTCATGAATTAATCAATAAAAGAAATGACCACAACCACTCTGCTGAAATTGGCTTTTGTAGCTATAGTGCTACTGCTATTTGGGAATAGCTGCGAAGACAATAACCCACCGAAACCAAAAGATCCAGTCACTATCGTATATACCATGGGCGAAGTAAAGGATTATATGTTGTTTAAAAAAGGCACTTACTGGGTATATGAAAACGACAGAACAGGTACGATTGACAGTCAGTGGGTTACAGGGAGTAGTTTCGGTCAGTATACGCAAACGGGCAATGAAGATTACAGTAAGCATATTACATTGATTCAAGACTTTTTCGTAGTAACCATATCAACCAATTTTGTGGATGGTTATGGCTATAAATGTAGGTATGAAATGTCTAGTGATGGAAATAAGGTAGATGCATTCCCCTCCCCAGGAAGGGCTTATCAAGTTGAAAGGTCCAGAATAGCCGATTTTTTTGGTGGAACATCGGTAGTTTTCCATCATCCTTACGATGGATGCCCCAAGAAGAATTGTGATTGGTATTTAGACACAACGTTGACACATTATCAATTGAAGGGATATTCCTATGATACGGTTCGGGTTTTTAAACTTGCCGGTGATGCGAGTTTTCCGGAAGTTAAACCTTTATCTGGCAGTGGTCCCAGTTGGTATTATTTTGCTAAAAACCAAGGACTAATCAAAATCTATAAT
>JBEGMB010000068.1:0-11149 GCA_041183245.1 Bacteroidota bacterium | reverse complement strand
AGCGCTCATCTTGGGATTTCTACAAAAATAAAGGTAATGTTGCAATGTGACGTGGATTACAAATTGTATTTTTGAACATCATGGATTCACTAACACAAATTGTATTGGGAGGTGCTGTCGGCGAGCTAATTGCAGGCAGGAGAATGGGAAATAAAGCAGTGCTTTGGGGAGCGATTGCTGGAACGATTCCAGACCTTGATGTGTTCTTTCGTGTGTTCTTTCATCCGATTGAGGCGGCATTGGTTCACCGTGGCTTTTCACATTCCCTGCTTTTTTCCATCTTAGCATCCCCCGCGCTTGGTTGGATATTTAATAAAGCTACTAAAGGTAAGCATGGATTTTGGTTGTGGACCAAGTTGTTTTTCTGGGGCATTGTTACCCACCCGATACTCGACATGTTTACCAATTATGGAACACAATTCCTGTGGCCATTTGAGGCTAGAATAACCTTTAATTCGGTGTTTGTGATTGACCCCTTGTATACAGTCCCCTTTATGCTACTGCTCATTTGGGCAATGCGCTTGGATAGAAATAGCGCAAAACGAAGAAGACTCAATCGAATCGGATTGATTTATTCTACATCCTATTTGGTCATTGGGGTACTTGTTAAGTGTTATGTTTGGTATGATGTAACTCAATATATAAGCGAGAAACATATTAAGGTCAATCGAATGATGGTTACGCCAATGCCTTTTACCAGTTTTTATTGGTATGTGCTGGGGGAGAATGAATCTGAATATATTGTAGCTTACCGCTCATTGTTTAATGCTACCATAGATGAGAAACCAATGGTTTTAAGGCGAGGACCACATCGAATTAATGAACTGAAATGGAAAGGGAAGAATCAAACGAAAAACTTACACCGAGTAACAAATGACTATTGTTTAATTGAAAGCAAAAAAAATAAACTGATTGTTTACGATTTGCGTTTCGGTTTATTAAGCAAGTTTACCAAAGAAAAAATAAATACACCATTAATGGGATTTGAATGTGCGATGTTACAGCAACGCATTATTCGCACCACGATGCATCGTCAAGCGCAATGGGATAAGGTAGATTTTGGGTATTATACCCAATGTGTTTTCGGAAAATCAGTTCAATCCAATGAGCCTGTTTTGAAAAAATAACACTGACGATCAATATTAGGTTTGTGGGCTTGACGGAAAGGTTCTCGAAAGAAAATAGTGAACATAAAAAACCCTGACATTTATCGTCAGGGTTGTGGTCCCACCTGGGCTCGAACCAGGGACCACCTGATTATGAGTCAGGTGCTCTAACCAACTGAGCTATAGGACCAATGTTACTTTACAGCAACGTATTTCAAATTTCACATCCTATAGCGAAGTTGCTTGTCCCGAGGGCACGAAGTGCGATTCGGGAAGCTATAGGACCAATGTTACTTTGTATAACGTATTTCAATTATCCTTCGATAAGGGTGCAAAAATAAACTTTTCTTTTTACAAGAGAAAACGGATTTAATAACTTTATACCTTAGATCAGTGTTTTCCTTTCAGATTTTAAATATTTTTCGATTGAATTCAATGAGATTAATTTCCTATATGCGAATGAACTAGCGCATTACGCACCGATTTTTCTCTTTATTTTAGCCTATGATTCTGGGATACATTAAAGCAATATTTATAACAAGCCTTGGTTTGCTGATTTTTCAAATACTATTTTCTTGTAATTCCGACAGATCAAACCTTCCGTTGGATTCTAGTTTATCAAGTCGGGATATATTGGATACCAATAAATCGGTTTCCCAAAATAATTCACCTAATGGAAAGCTGTTGGATAAGAAATCCATGGCGCAATGGAATAATCCCGTAATGAATCCCATGGGAACAGATATTGGTCGGATGGTCCGCGGATACTTTTTAGTTGGGGATTTCGATAAGATGCTACATTTTGTTATTACGCCCCCGTGTTACTCGAAAAACCAGATCACGCGCATTCTGAGGAAATCGTCTTGGGGCTATTCGTTGAAATGGAATAATGTTGAATGGTTGGATGATCACACCTTTGTTTTAAGCTATCGTACGGAGAAAAATAAGACCTTGGCCGTTGAGCAGTATGTTGGTCGCGTTATTAACGACACGGCAAAGTTGATTTTGTTTCCAGAAAAGGAGGATTTATTTCCATATTACGGGGATGAATCCTTAGAAGATCTCTGCAAGTGAAAATTGATGATTAGTTCGAATCTATCATCATTTCAAAGATTCTTATTTCTTCATATTTTGAAACCAACTATCGTTAAATTGGTTATGAATAAATAACTAACATTACTATGAAATTTACTCGTTTATTCCAGTGCGAATTGCCTTAGAAGCACCCTGTTTTCTCGAAGCTGAGTTAAGAATATTTCCTGTGGAATTTCTACTGCCCCGAGCATCTCCGTGTGGTCATTTAAATATTGTGAATCCAACAACTTAAAGTCATTTTTAAGTAATATGAGCAAGAGATGATGAAATGCAATTTTAGAGGCGTTAGAAGCATGCGAAAACATGGATTCTCCAAAAAATACAGCACCTAGTTGCACGCCGTATAAGCCTCCAATTAAGGTGTTTTCTTTATAAATTTCAACGGAATGAGCAATGCCTCGCTGGTGTAATCCGATATAAGCGGAAATCATGGATTGGGTTAACCATTGTCCGTCAAAGGCATCTCTGGGTTTGCTGCATTCATTGATGACCGCCTCAAAATTCTCATTTATTTTTACGGTGTAATTTGCTGCGTTTAACAAGCTGCGAAGCGATTTCTTGGGGTGATAGTTATTAATGTCAAATATAGCTCGATGGCGTGGATTGTGCCAAGTGATTCTTCCGGTTTCATCGGCCATCGGAAAATAACCTTCAAAGTATTTGTTGTAAAGTACCTCCCAAGTTATGGGAGATTGTTCCGAATACATAGAATTTAACTAATGGCAAATAAAAGCAATAGAACGCCTACTACTGCAAGTAAGACTAAAAAGATAATGATATTCACGCCACAGCCCAATCCTTTGCGCAGCGAATCCTCTAGACTACCTCCGCCAAGAAAATAGATTAGAAAAACAACGGCGGCTCCAATTAATGCAACTTGTAACATGAGGTGAAATGTTATTAGTGTATACTATTGTTAAAGGTAGGAAAAAAATTATTTTAATTGACTAAGTAACAATAAGCTACCAATTTAGCTGAAATCCCATATTGAAATTATAGTATAATTGTTCAATAGGAAGCGGCCGGTAAGCATCGAAATTATGATCATAATGCACGCGGATCGCGAGGTGTTTTGTAACGGTGAAGAAGATGTTTGCGTCAATAAACCAGCGAGGTGTCAAAAAATGCTGAAACTGATTGTTCATCGGGAATTGAACAAATGTACTCCCACTAAAATCAATACCTTCCTTCAATTTAAATGCAGTTTTTGCGGTCAAGTTTAATCTTGGAATAGCTCTGTAAACTACGGTTAAGGAATCTTCTGAAAATGCAAAAGCCGTTATGCTTGGATTCCATTTTTCGTATTCATAAAACATGCCAATTCCAGCATATAAATCATCGGTTTTGTCTTCCCAAAATTTGAATCGAGCATTACATCCTGCCAGTCCACGATTCTGAAGCCCCCACACGCCATTCCATTGATATTGCATGTAAAAGTCCGGGTAAATCCTGCGCTTATCATTATCTCTTAACCGCATTTGCATATACCCATTGTTTTCAAGGATGGTCCCGCCATTGAATGCCGCATCGGTTTGCGCGAGTGTAATCCAAACCAAGCTGTTTTTCTTGAAAAAAAAGTCGTTCTCCAGTTGACTTGAAAATTCAATTAAGTCACGTTTTTGCTTATCCAAACTAAACCCAAAATTCAAAGAGAAAATATTTCTACGAAACACAGTATCTTCCCCATTTTCACGGTCTAGGTTTAATACTTGACCGAACACCCTTGGTACTAAACACCAGATAAAAAGTAATAATGTAATTTTATTCATTTACAACGCTTTTTTCTGTAAGGACAAGTTTGATTCGTAATATAAGTTAAGACCTTGTTAACACCTGTCTAGTCCCATCTTCTATTCGATCACAAATATCATCAAGGGGTAAATCATTGTCATCTGTTCCGAACGGATCCTCGATTTCTTCGGCAAGAATTTCCATTGAGACAAGGGCATAAAATACAAAAGTTGATATCAAGACAGACCAATATTCGAATAACTCTACAAAGGCAAGAGGCATTGTCACAACATAAATAAAAATGAATTTCTTGAAAAACAAGCTGTAAGAAAAGGGAATAGGAGTATTTAGAATCCGTTCACAGGCTCCTAAGCTATCAATCAATTGGTCCAAATGTCGACTGAGTTGTTGCCACTCAATCGAGTCAATACGATTTGTCGCCCGCAACTCATGCAGGGCTTTACGCAGCTCATGTGCGATCCATAACGGTTGATTATCTGCTGAGGATGATTCATCCAATGGAAATGGAAGATCAAGTTTATTCCGTCTTAAGTGCTCTTTCATGCTTTTAGAAAAAGCGATAATTAATTCTGTGTAATAGGTTCGTTCCGAAGTATTTAAGTCAAACGAGGACAGCAAACTCGATAGATTCCGCGAATCATTTACTACAGATCCCCAAAGTTTTCGTCCTTCCCACCATCGATCATATGCCGTATTCGTGCGAAACACTAAAAGCAATGAAATGACAAATCCCAGCAACGAATAGACCGAAGTTAAATTCTTTAGAACCGATGAGGTGGGGTAAAAATGCAGTTCTAGCGCCGTTATTATAGCAGTTAGTATTGCAATGTATATAAGTTCCTTCCATAATATACGAACGGTGTCGCTCTTGTGAAAAGAAAATATGAAAGTCAACCAACTTTTGGGATTGTATTTAATCATGATGGGGAATAGTTGAATGTTGAACCATCTAGATATTATTGTTTAATTACCCTCGCTTGTTTATCTCCAAGGGTTAAAATATATAAGCCCTGATCCAAGTTAGTTAAATTTAATTCCAAAGGTTTTGTAAGAATACAACCTTCCATTACAACTTTTCCTAAGGTATTTACAAGGGTGAATTTCTCGCCAATTTCACAAGATTGAATCGATATAATTCCCGATGATGAGGTCGGATTAGGGGTGATTTTTATTTCTGATGTTTGGTTTTCAGTTAATCCTACCGCAATTCCTTGCATTTCAGTCCACTTAAAGATTTTAGGTACCCCTAAGGTGTCAAAACTCATCTCTGCAATGGCTAATTTGCCCCCTTTACCAACCCACGAATAACTGTGTGTAGTATCTGCTGAGGTGCTTACTAAACTCCATGTTGGTGGGAACAATGGCTGTGCCCAAACAGAATCCACATAAGTTTCCATAGTATGAATTCGCAATACATCATAGGTGCCAAAAGGTGTAGTGATTTGACCCCATGCGTCCGTTGTATCTTTCACTACGGATGAACGTTTGAAATGGATTTGACTAATTAAAGGATTAATTGCAGCCCCTGGAACAATAACATCGATTCCATAAGTATCTGTGAAGCTTGATCCAAAAGTCCTTGGGAACTGATGCAGTGTTAAATCGGGGGAAAATTGGGCATTTATTGTTCCTGTCCCTAATAAATCCCCAGAATATCCTTGCGTTGTAAATGCTTGAGCTGATTTGTTGAAATACAAATAATTCGCATTGTCATTGGTCATGGCCATGTTGGAACCCCCAAATTGATTCCCATTCGGCGTGGAGGCTACTGAAATTACATTGGTATTCTCCGAAATAACATTGTTGCTTAAAGCGGTAAAATTCCATACTTGATTTGGTCCACTTCCTCCGGGTCCAGGCAGTACGGTCATGGTGTCGGATCTTCGCGGAATGTAATCTCCTACAGACGGCATATCGCTCTGGTCAATGGTGATTTGTGTGAATCCATAATTGGAAACACAAAAAATTGCGATAAATATTAGATTTTTCATAGGTTAAAATTATAGATAAAGCTACTTATATTTTTTTGAATCGATATATGCCCATGCCCAGAATCCCCAAAAGTACTGTTGCAAATAGGAGGTGTGCGGTTTGCACTAATCCAGGCAAATCAAAATAAGCCAAACATACTCCTGCCAATAATTCTACTGAAAGAATTCCCAATGCCCATCGGATGATCGATAATTTGCCTGACTTTTCATTTTTCCATCCCACATAAGCCAACAGAATTAAAACCAACCAGCTGAAGCTTCGGTGGATAAAAAACTCCATTCCAAACTTATCACTCCAAGCATCTCTACCTAAACCTTGCTTGGTAAGTTCATCAATATACTCCCGCACCTGTGTTCCTAAGAACATTTGATAAAACGTAATAGCAAAAATTGACCACCACACGTAATATACTACCGGTTGAACCTGAAGTGTCTTATTGTGTCTTGGTGAAATTCGGTAAATCAGATGCAATTGAATCAACAGTATTACCAAAGCTAAAAACATATGTACGGTGATGGTCCAAGGTACCAAGTTGGTTGCTACCACGATGGACCCAAACCACGCTTCGATACCCATTAAGATTAAATTTAAAAACGAGAGGCCAATTAGCCAAAACGAACGATAATAAATTAGACTCCAAATGAATCCAATTAACATAATGTTCCCGGCAAGAAATCCAAGCAATCGATTGATATATTCCGTATACGTTCTGGCCGCATTAAACGGCTCCTCCTTGAGCAGTGTAGGGTCGTTTTTGATTTTTTCGGCCGTTTCTTTCATGCCAATCGACGTGAGAAACTTACAGAATTTTACGGCTTTTTTTGCCCGCTTCTCTTGAAAAATAGCCAAATAATTGGATGGGAGCTGTTCCTCTGCGGTTGGTGGAATCCATTGTCCGAAACATTTTGGCCAATCTGGACAACCCATTCCAGAACCAGTGATTCGCACAAAACTACCGGCACAAATCACTAAAAATAGACTAATTAATGCCACCCATTGATAACGAAGAAAACGCCTTGAAAATTCCATAGGCAAAAGTACGATTTAGATTTATTCATTGCACAAAAAAAAGGGGCCGAAGCCCCTTTGATAAACGATAGCTATGAAATTACTCAACAACTAATTTCTCGGTGTAAAGTGTCTCATTCACAAGGATATTTACTGCATAAATTCCTGCAGATAATCCATTTAAGTCCATGGAGATACTTTGCGCACCAGAAAGATTTGTATAAGTCCCACTTGTGATTAACTTTCCGTTTAGGTCTGTTAATTCAATGTTTACATCACTTTCTGTTGCAAGGTTTAATAAAATCGCAGATGATCCTGCCGCTGGGTTCGGGGCTAATACAACTGCTTTACTTTTGCTTAGCACTTGAGCAATTCCAGCATTAATGCCAGTTTCATACCCATTCGCTACCGCCGTGGTAATATCCACAGAACCGGCATTGTCAATTTTACCCGTTGGGTCGATAAGCAGTCCTATGATTTGAATTTCGCTTTCATCCCATCCTGCTGGTAAGGTAAAGCTGTAATTAACGATATGCGCATCACCTGCATTAACAGTTGCTGGGAATATTCCAGTCATTCCCGTGAATGAAGGGGCAATGGCTCTTGCCACATGATCATATACCATCTGTGCTGCAGGTACAGGGCTTGGTAAGGACTCAAAGCCTCCCATTACGCCATTATTTCCCCCGGCATATGCATTAGATTGACTCCAGCCTGCTCCGGTTCCCGTTACACCATCTTCAGTTAATACACAAGCCGACTTGTAGTTTCCATTCGCGGCTAAGGCAAAGTTGTAACGTACTGAAACGTTCAAGACACGTGATGCAGCATCCCATGTTGCACCATTCACTAGGGTAGCCTTTGGTGCCGTTTGAAGTCGAGTAAAGAAATCAGATGACATTCCTGAAGGATCAACATCACCCAAGCGATCAACCAAGGCACTTGGATATCCGCCAATCAAGGTACCGATTCCTGCGTCATATTCAGTTACGGTCATTGGGTCACCGTTATGTACGGCTATTCCAGCCCAAAAGTCTTGGTACTTGGTTTCGAATAAATCCATAAAAACCGCTCCACGTGGACACCACTGACACCATGTTCCGGTAGCTTCCTCTCCAACAACCATTTTACCTGGTGCAGGTACAATCGGATTAATCATTTCTATCAAGGTATCATTGTTTGGGTTGTTGTCGCCTGCTCCACCATTTACATTGTATACTACCGCTGTTATTGGAAGCGCTCCCGCAGCTAAAATTGTTGAAGGTAGGGTCACGTTGTAAACTCCAGCGGTTGCGATATTTACACCGGTTACATTTTGAGTGGTGGTTGAACCGTTGTACGTTAAATCAACTTTCAAGCTCGTTATAGCCGTACTTCCACCGTTAACTACTTTCACAGTTGGTGTACCACTTTGGGTGGCAAGTTCAGCACCCATATCAATATCAGCGACCATGGCATCCAAGGCTGGAACAGTGAATGGTACATGGTCAAACATTACATCATCAATATACATTTGTGTATTTTGAACCGGAAAAAAGTCAGCTGATGCCACAGTATTTACTCCGTTTACCCAAGTGCCTACTAAATTACCGTTAATAAAGGCTTTCCAAACATGTAACGTCAAGTTCGCTTCAATTTTCAATTCAAACCATGTCGCTTCTGGGTATGATGCTAGCACTAGATTTGGGGTATTCCCATCATCGATAACTAATTGACCGGCATCAAAATTTACATTCAAGGCCCACAAGTTCCCAATGGTTAATGCCCCTTGGATATTGTAGTATCCTGTTTTACCTGAATTAATGTAGAATTTATTCTGTAGAGTAAAGATTCCGCTATTGTATAACTGGCCAAATTTCAATACCACATCTTGAGGACCACCATTGGCTGATGTTGATGAGAGGTAAATAGAATTCGGTGCTGAACTAGAGTTTGCGCTGGTTATTTGAACATCCTCGTTTCCGCCCTCTGTTCCTGACCATGTTGACCATGTTAACGATTGTGGTCCGAGGTATTGCCCCGCCGAGTACGCATCAAAATTGTCGCTAAACAACTGCGCATTTAAATTAAACGCCGCAAGTCCTGCGACCAATAGGTATACTTTTTTCATAAGATTGGTTTAATTGCGGGTAAATATACAATTATTCTTTGGTGCTTAGGTATCGGATCACTTCCGCCGCACCATGCAGGCCAAAGAGTGCTGGCATGTAACTAATGGTACCATAGAATGACTTTTTGAACTTTGTTCCGTCGGTCATTTTAAGCGATTTTTTATCTTGAAGTTCAGAAGAAAACACGGCCTTTATTCCACGAAGCGATGCTCCTTGTCGTTTCATGCGCTTTTTTATATGGGCCCCTAACTTACAGTTGTGCGTATCGGCCAAGTTAACAACTTTTACGGTCGATGGATCGGATTTCCCCCCAGCTCCTAAATGGCTAATGATTTTAATTTTTAATCGCTTACAGGCGAGTAGCCATGCCAGTTTTGGACTTACCGAATCAATGCAATCCATCACATAATCTGGTTTGTATTCAGCTAAGAGTTCCCATACTCGTTCAGGAACTACAAATTCTTCAATGATATGCAGCTTGATTTCTGGATTGATGTCCTTAATTCGCTCCCCAAGAACTACGGCCTTGTTTCTACCAATCGTTGAATCTAAGGCCGTTAATTGACGGTTTTTGTTGGTTGGATCAAAGACATCCCCGTCGATTAGGGTTAGTGTACCAATTCCCGCTCGGGCAATAAATTCTCCCGCAAAAGATCCAATTCCACCTAAGCCAACGATCATGACATGAGCGTTTGCCAGTTTAATAAGTTTTTCTGTTCCCACCAAGAGTTCAGAACGTTCTAACCAATGACTCATGCCCCAAAAATAGCCAAAAAATTCTGTTCAATTTGAGCATTTACCTCCTCAAGTGGGGTGGAGGTGGCTTGCGAATAGTCGCGGTATACTTGAGTAATATCTGTTTCGCTAACATCGGTTTCAAATAAGATTCGATTCAATGGAATTTTACTCAGGATTGATTGCATGTGTGGGTTTTGCAGGCTGGCAGGACCGAGACTAAAGAAAACCTTGGTTTGTATTAAGCGTGGATATTGTTTGGGTGAATTAAATCCATGAATAATCCAAGGCGTATGTTGCTGCGTTTTAATTAAAGAATAAAATTCGTCCCATGCGCGGACGAGGTGAAAGATGACTGGTTTTTGCAATTCATTAGCAAGGGTGAGTTGTGCTAAGAGCATCGCGTGTTGGATTTCCATGGAAGGTCCTTTGAGGCGATCCAGTCCTACTTCGCCAAGTGCCCGGCAGTTCTTATGTTGTAAGGCAGGAATTATTTCGCTCAGCGTCTGAACATCTGCCTGCCATGGATGCACGCCAACAGAAAATAGGCTCGCCGTGTATACGCCATCACTTTGGTAAATTCCAATATGATCATCAGGAATTTTGTGGGTGTGCGCGTTGTAAAAGTTCATTTCAATTCAAAATTACGTGGGAATTAAGAAATATCGCGTAGTCACATGATTTTTTGTATATTCGGCAGCAATAATCTTTAAAACTAAGCTATGAGTAACGCTGACAATAAGAATGAAATTCAAATGCTTTTCGGGCATCCGAAAGGTTTATGGTTTATGTTTGGAACCGAGATGTGGGAACGCTTTGGGTACTACTTGATGCTCGGAATCTTTTCGCTTTACATGCTTGATGGGTGGAATAATGGTGGAATGGGTTTTGATGGTCAATTGAAATCGGATATTTATGGTACTTACCTCGGGTTGGTATACTTAACACCGTTCATTGGAGGGTTGTTAGCTGATCGTTTATTAGGGTACAGAAAATCAATCATACTTGGTGGATTAATGATGGCCGCAGGATATTTCATGTTAGCGATGCACACCATTCCAAGTTTTTATATCGCTTTGCTCTTAATTATTCTTGGCAATGGGTTCTTCAAGCCGAACATATCAACCCTAGTAGGTAATCTATACAGTGAGGAATCTTTAAAGGATAAGAAAGATGCTGGATTTAACATTTTCTACATGGGGATTAACATCGGTGCTTTCGTTTGTAATTTCGTTGCAGCCTTCATGCGTATTAACTACGGATGGGGTCATGCCTTTGCGGCTGCGGGAGTTGGAATGCTTATTGGGGTTGTTGTTTTCTCCATTGGTAACAAACATATTAAAAGTTACG
>JBEGMB010000067.1:0-2960 GCA_041183245.1 Bacteroidota bacterium | reverse complement strand
ATTGATTAAATAATTTTTCTAATTCCTTCCATTGTTCATCAAACGTCATTCCCGTAAAAAGAGGCTCAAACCATTGGTGTTGGGCATCGTTTTTACATTCACATTCGCGCATTTGGAAGATCTGAGGATTAGATGTATTGGTTCTTTCACGAGAAGTTAAAGCAAACCAAAGATCCCATTCCATGGTAGACATACCTGCACCAAGTATGAGTACCGGATTTTCGAGAAGTCGATAATACCATGTATTATCAATTAATTTATTTCTTTTGGCTTTCATATGGTGATTTCGAATTCTTAATCCGTTTTCAACCATATGGGTATAGCGGTGAAGACCTAAAACAATACTCTTTTTACTAGAAATTATACCATGCGGATGCCAAAAACGTATTGATTCATTATTCCCATAATCAATAGCTTTGTATCTCGTACTTAGATATGCGTAGGATGTTTTTGACTCTTTTTTGAAACTGGAGTCGTTCTTAAATTTACTTACTTTTACGACCTTGAGTTTTTTATGTAGTAATTCAGGAATTTCATCAAAATTCAACGAAATAACATCTGAAACAAATTTTGGATTGAAAAGCCAAGTTGGATAGCAACCAAAACAATTATCTAATACACGCTCTTGTTCCTTTTGTAAAAGTTCTTTAACACACTTGATTAATCGTTCTTCGGTTTTATTTGAATCTTCGAAAGTTATTTTCTTAGCCTTTATTATTCTTTCAAAATCAAGATGGTATTCACCAGTAAGTTTTGTTTCAGGACTTAACGTTTGTAGAAGTAATTTCCATGAACTTAATATGGAATCTTCACCCAAAAAATGTTGATGAAACCCAGATCCGAGAATGATTGTGAATTTTTCACCACTTTCAATTAAACTTTGTATTTTTTTTTCAGACATAATCAATTTACAATTATGGTGATTGAACAATATTTTGTCGCATTATCACATTTCCCACTCTGTAGATTTATGGTATAAACTCCTGAATTGGAAAATGAAACGGTTTCCGACATATAACCATTAAAATCACTTGGATTACAATATGTTCCCAAAAGGTTTGTTCCATTTGGATTAGTGAAATAAGAACAATTGCAATACTGTGGTGAAAAACCTGAAAGACAATGAGTCATAGTTATTGAAACTTGTTGCCCAACGTTAACAACTATGAAGCCTGAAGCATTAATAATTGGATTAGTTGTTAATATTCCTGAACCGGTATAACAATTTCCGCCAGAACATGTGGAGGCAATCGGCGCTACAGATGAATTGAATGTTATCTGATTCCCATAAGCCGTCCCGCTGCTATTCGTGGCAAAGGCTCGAACATAATAGGTGGTATTACCTGTAAGGCCTGTAATAGTATCGTTGAAACTTCCTAGCCCAGATCCAATGATTAAACTACTATTCGCTAATGTAGGGTTTTGAGTTGTTGCCCAACACACTCCACGTTGTGTTACAGGTGCACCACCATCATTTGTAACATTGCCACCTACTATGGCAGAATTAAATGTGATATTTGATGCATTCAATGTACTCAATGTAGGTAAGGCTGCTCCTGTTGTAAATACCAATTGATTTCCATAAGTGGTTCCACCGGCATTGGTTGCGTAGGCTCGAACATAATAAGTGATGCCGGGTGAAAGATTAATTAGATTTAAGGAAGTATTCCCGTTTAAATTACCATTTGCATTTATTGAATCTAAAAGTGTTGGATTTGGATTTATGCTCCAACAAATTCCAGAGCTCGTAATTGCATTTCCTCCATTTGCAATAATATTAACACCCGATGTAGCTGTGTATCCCAAAATATTCGTCACAACATTTGTTGTTACTTGAGGCAAGCACGGTCCCCATTGTGGTGCATTGTAACAAAAAGTCAACGTTTGTCCGGTTATTCCGGGTGCAAGATTCACCCAAGCACTTCCATTCCAATATAACATTTGTCCTTGTGCATTGCCATTGGGAATTGCACCTCCCGCACCATTACACACGTAAGTTGTTTGGGCGGCATTAATTTCAGCTAAATCCAGTACCCCATTGTTGTTGGCATCCAATCCAGTTTCTACTTTGGTTCCTCCGGCAACGCAATTCACACCGGCAGGTTCTACTGTAGTTTTAACTAAGGCATTTAATCCGTTGGTTCCATTCGTCCCTGCAGGTCCGGCTACGCCGGCAGGGCCGGTTATTCCTATTGGTCCCTGTGCTCCGACTGCACCATTAGCGCCATTGCATACATATTGTGTAAGTGCAGGAACAATTTCTGCGGCATCTAACAATCCGTTACCATTTACATCGGGTCCAAATTCTAATTTTACCCCACCTGTGGCACAATTTGCTCCTGCGGGTTCTACCGTAGTAAGGGTTGCTGCGTTCAATCCGTTGATTCCATTGGTTCCTGGGAGGCCTTGGGCGCCTGGCAAACCAGTAGCACCTTGAATTCCCTGTATTCCTTGGGGGCCCACTGCGCCGGCCGCACCCTGTGGCCCCATAATGTTAGATATCAACACCCAAGTGGTAGCATTGAGTTTAGTGTACACATTTCCTGTTACTGTATCCAAATAATAATCCCCAATGTTTCCTGCGCCTGAAAGGGGTGAACCGGTACCGTAACTCCACTGATTCAATAAATTCCCTGATGATTTTGCATACAAGGCGTAGGGTACGCTCATCATCTGTTGGGTGCCATAAGGCATGTACACCACAGGATTGACCTGGTTGGTGAAAGCTACGCCCAATTCCAAGAAATACGGTCCGTTGCCCCAGTTCAGGTTGGCAAATGGGTTTCCGGCAAGGAAAACTCCGTTTCCAATCACAAAATTCACCAATCCAAATTGATCCGTGGTTAAGTTGTGGCGTTCGGAATACACCGCCGTTCCATTCGCAGTAGTTTGAAGAATTCGCGCCCTGATCACCACCGGTTGGTTACTGGCCAAGGTTCCGGTATTGGTTCGAATCACCG
>JBEGMB010000066.1:0-7712 GCA_041183245.1 Bacteroidota bacterium | reverse complement strand
GCCTAAAATAATTCAAATTATTTCAAAATCAACCACTTAAAACCCTACTTAAAAACGACTGATCCCCTCTTTGTTCCTATGCTGAAATTGAATTTTCCAGGTTCGAATACCCATTCACCTGCCTCATTCACAAACATTAAGTCTTCCTTGTTCAGCACAAATCGTACTTCCTTGGTTTGTCCTGCGGGGATTTTAACTTTTTGAAAGCGTTTTAGCTGTTCTCCAGCGGGCACCATACTCGCGAATTCATCTCCAACATACAGTTGAACGACCTCATCTATTTCACGATTGCTTTGATTGATCACATCAACGGTAATTTCCCACGGCGAATTCTCGCCCAACACCTCGTTGCTTTTCACATGCTCATAGCTTACCTGACCATAATGCAACCCGAAACCAAAAGGCCATTCCGGATTAAACGCCGCAAAGTCCCCAACATTCGAGCGATCAACACTTCTTGGACGGTCATAAAACTCAATGACCCCATCATATTTTGGATAGGTATATGGAAGCTTTCCACTAAAGTTTTTTTCACCGGACAATAATTCTACTAAAGCTTCCGCCCCATAGTCGCCGGGTAAATAGCATTGAACAATGGCTCCAGCAGGGTCAACAATGTCTCGAATAATGCGAGGCCGTCCCTCCACCAATACGATGATCACATTTTTATGCTTAGCATAAGCCATTTTTGCCAATTCAAGCTGTTTGGAATCCAAATGCAAACTGCGAATGTCGCCAGGTTTTTCTGTTGCAGGAACCTCGCCCAAACATAGAACTACTGTTTCCACCTCATCAAGCTTTTTGATGTAGTCTTCGAGGGAAACAAAACGTGACTGTTCAATTTCTTTTTCCTTAAACAACTCAACGCCCTTTGAAAATAGGCATTGTTCCCCATATTTTTCCTGAAGTGCTTGGGTAATGGTTTTACATCCTTTTGTATTAAAGGAAGTATCCATTCCTTGCCAAGTATGTGACCATGCACCGTTGAGGTAAACCAGGTTGTCTGCACATGGACCAGCGACTAAAAACTTGGAGTTTGTTTTCAAAGGCAGGATTCCATTGTTCTTCAATAAAGTAATTGACTCCAAGGCTGCTTGTTTTGACGCATTTTTGTGCTGCTGGGAACCAAAGGCTGTATAACTTGAAAGCACGGGTTGATGCAAGTCGAATAAGCCTACCACTTCTTTAGTTCGGGATATTCGATTCACTGCGTCATCCAATCTCGCATTAGTAATGTTACCGTCTTTGACAGATTGTAACATGAGTTCACAATAGGTTTTATAATCAGGAGAGAGTGGGACCATACTCATATCTACACCTGCGTTAAACGCTTTTTCGTATGCTGTTTTTAGGTCCGGGGCAACGCGATGTACCGTATGTAACATGTTAAAGTCTTCCCAATCTGAAACGGCGAATCCCGGGAAGTTCCATTCGTCTTTAAGGGTATGTTGAATTAAGGCTTTATTGACATGCCCTGGAATTCCATTGACCGTACCACTGTTGATCATTACCGTTTGAGCGCCGGCTTGAACGGCTGATTTAAACGAAGGTAAATACAACTCCTTCATATATTTATCTGGAATCCAAGCGGGTGTGCGGTCACGTCCACTGGCAGCGGCGCTATATCCCACAAAATGCTTCATACAAGAAAGTACATGTAAGGAATCAATTGCGCGCGGATTCGTTCCTTGATACCCTTCAATGATCGCTGCGCCCATCTCCGAAACCAAATAAGGGTCTTCTCCCAACGTTTCAAAGGTTCTAGACCAGAGGGGGTTTCTTCCTAAATCTAATACCGGAGAAAAATTCCAAGGAATGCCTGAAGCTCTCGTTTCATAGGCTGTAATTCGGCCAAATTCTTCTGCAAGCATTGGATTCCATGTAGCAGCTAAACCTATTTCCTGAGGAAACAAGGTCGCCCCTTGGGTATAATTGACCCCATGTATTGCATCAATCCCATAAAGAACCGGTACCTTAATTCTACCTGAAGTATAATAAGATTGAATGGTTTGTGTAATTTCTTGCCATTGCGCTCGTGTTAGCGTATGCCAACTCACATTGAGTATTGAACCTACTTTGTATTTAACAAGCGCTTCTGTGAGTTTATTGGTATCTAATTTAAGCGGAACCAAGGTTCTGCCTTGCGCATCGGTTTGCGCAACAGCATCCAATGTAATTTGACAGGTTTGCCCCACCTTTTCTTCTATAGTAAGATCCAATCCTTTTTCATATTTAACTTCTTTTGTAACTCCACAAGATACTAAGGCGCCAAAGCACGCAAAAAACAAGAACTTTCTCATGACTTTACTATTGAAAAACACGAACATAATCCACATACATCGTTTGTGGAAGCTGTGTAGTTGCATCCGGACTTCCCGGCCAATTACCACCAACGGCAACATTGAAAATCAAGAAATATTTCTCTTGAAATTCCGCTAATTCAGCGGGTGTAGTATTCAAGGTATTGTAGACCACATTATCAACCATCCATGTGATGCTATTAGAATTCCAAACGATAGAGAACACATGAAATTCATCCGCAAAAACTCCTGAATTCAAGGTGTAACTGTCTCCATATTGTGCATGTGAACCATTATCACTCCAATGCGCTGTTCCGTGAACCGTTTTATCATTGTTACCAGCCCCACCAATCATTTCCATGATATCGATTTCTCCACAGGCCGGCCAACTTACAGACGTGATATTATCTCCCAACATCCACAAAGCCGGCCAAATGCCTTGTCCTTTTGGCAAGGCAGCTCGGATGTCTATACGACCATATTTCCATGATTGAACTCCTTGGGTTTTAATACGACTTGAGGTGTAGTTTTGGCCACCCATCGCTTCTTGTTTGGCAGTAATTTGCAACACGCCACCAGATACTACCGCATTTTGGTTGGTATAATATTGAAGTTCATTATTTCCCCATCCACCATTTCCAGTGCCAATATCATATACCCAATCGGTTGACAGTGCAGCACCATTAAATTCATCATGCCATACCAAGGTATACCCGTTGTAACTAATTGGGCTAGTAGGTCCACTGGTTGGTGCACCAGTTCCACCCATATTTAGATTGATTTCAAACGCATCAGTTTCCGTAATAAAATGTTCAGCAGTAGTGTAAGCTACGGTTTTAACCGAATATTCACCTGATGTGGAATACGTATGTGTTGCAACACCCGCATTGGATTTAATCATGGTAGAATCCCCATTCTCATAAAAGGTGAAAATGTAGAAATTCGCTGAATCCGCATGGGCTGTAACATCAACGGTTGCTGAATTGATATCCAATGTTACCTGTAAATTAGAAGGCAAAACAATATCTTTTGGAATATAATTATCCTTTTGACAAGCAGCCAAAACTAATAAAATGGAAAGAAGCATAAATAAGTTTTTCATGATATAATTATTCAGTTTTTAATCTAAGGTACCAGTTTAATCCACCCAAATGATGTCCATATTGTAAGTACATCGTTGAGTCTGTCAACTCCAAAATACGATATGTATTAACGCCCGTGTAAAATCCTATAAATGCTCCATTTGAAATGGTAATGGTGTTTTCAGGTCCTTCAACCAAATTCCAAGACTTGTCCATTTGATTCGGATAGGGTGCAGTAAAATCAGCTAGGTTCAGAAACGAGCCGGGAAAACTTGCGGCAATGGAATTGTGCACATAAACATCCCCATTGGTAATCATATCGAACTTAAAGGCATTGAGATGAAACACATATTTATCGTTGTATAAGCCACATCCTGGTTTCTCATTTGCACCAGCAGCCCACCATTCTGGGGTTGCGCCCAATGGACTTTCTGGATCCGGACCGACGCCAAGGTGTCCGCTTAGTACGGAGTCAACAACCCATGTTTTATAACCAGGACCATTTGCTCCTCCGGTTAGTTTATTGTAAAAAGGATTATCAAGCAAGGATAAATCGGTTTGGGCAATAACTACTTGCTGAGTAGACGAACGGCTCCCGCCTTTGTTGAACACTGTTAGTGTGATGGTATAAGTTCCCGCATACGGATACGTTGCCGAAACAACAGCCCCCTCACCCTTCATTCCGTTTCCAAAATCCCAACGACAAACCAAATTTGGGTTGCTTGCTGTAAGCATAATAATGTTGGCATTAGAATCAGAAGGAACAGCTGTAAAGGCAGCATCCGTTTGACTTGGTGGATCACCTAAGGTTGGACGAACTTTTTTACAAGCCGATAAGGCAGTAAAAGCAAGTAATAAAATGATGATGTTATTTTTCATGATCGATGCTATTAATATCCTGGGTTTTGAGGCCAACGCCCACCCGCTAAATCTATTTCTACCTGTGGAATAGGGAATACTTCATGTTTCCCAGTTATGAATCCTGGAATTGCTGTGGCTGCTTTACCAGTTCTTACCAAATCAAAAAAGCGATGGCCCTCTCCTGACAATTCAAAACGACGCTCGTTGTAAATCTTGTCCAACGAATTTACTGAAACGCCTGGGATTGAAACGCGCGAACGGATTTGATTCACATACGTTTGAGCGACGGACGTATTGCCTAGGTGATAATTTGCTTCTGCTGACATTAATAATACATCTGCATAGCGAATAACTCTATAATTCACAGGACTTGTTAAATCATTATCCGGTAATCCGATTTCTCCTTGTCTCTTTATGTACTTGTTGTTATAATAACCCGTATGTCCTCCTGCACCAATGGCATAGGTAATTGCACTTGGATTTGGCTGTGCCGCGATAAACGCTTCAATATCTAAAATTGTAGCCGCCCGGCGCGGATCTCCAGCGGGGAAGAAATTATACAAGTCTTCAGTTGGAAGGTTGTAGCTGTTTCCATCGCCATATACTGGACCATTATATTGTCGAATGCCCTGAAATCCAGGAGCGGCATTACCTTCTAAGCAAACCAAACACCCATAACCACCACCTTCTAAGCCAGAGTACTGAATATCAAAAACAGTTTCCGTATTGTTTTCGTGCGCAACATCAAACAGCTCAGTATATACCGGATGAAGGCTGTAAAGTCCACTGGCAATTACATCGTCAAACATATCGTCGGCCTCAGTCCATTTGCTTTGATATAAATACACCTTTCCTAAGAGGGCTTGAGCAGCTCCTTTTGTCGCTCTTCCTTTTTGGCCAGCTACCGCGTTTAATATGGGATAGGCCTCTTTTAAATCTTTTTCAATCTGCGCATATACATCCGCTTTCGGGGACCGATCAATCGAACGAACCTCTTCAATACCAAGTCGTTTATCAATTACCAACGGTACATCGCCAAAGAACTTCACGAGTTCGAAATAATAATATGCCCTCAAAAATTTTGCTTCAGCCAAAATATGAGCTTTCTCCGGGAAATCAATATTGTCTTTATTTTCTAGAATATAGTTCGCTCTAGAAATACCGACATAGTTCCAGCGGAACACACTGCGTAAATCGTTATTAACTCCCCCATGTGTCATGGCGTCGATTTGATGAAGTCCTTGCGAGTCGTTTGCGCTTTCTCCCCCTGCAATTGCATTATCAGAAGCTATTTCTCCAATCCAAAGAGACATGAAGGAAGTTTGCAGTAAATCATACGCACCAACTAACGCGCGGTCATAGTCTTCTGGCGTTTTAAAGTAATTTTCCGCATCTTGGGTATACGGAGGGTCTACTGATAGGAACTTTTTACAAGAAAAAATTCCTGCCAATACTAAACCAACAATCAATAAGCGTTTAATATTTTTCATCGATTAAAATTTAAATTGTAAACCAACCATTACTGTTTTAGCCTGCGGATATAATCCATAATCTACTCCTGCAGACAAGGCACTTGTTGAACCTAAATCTGGATCATATCCCATATATCTTGTAAGCGTTAACAAGTTATTCGCCGCAACATATACACGAAGTTGTTCCATTTTGATTTTACGTAACCAATCTTTAGAAAAAGCATATCCTACTTGTAGGTTTCGTAAACGTAAGAAGGACCCATCTTCCACATAAAAAGAAGAAAATACATTGTTACGCGTAGGTTCGGTAGTTTGACGTGGAACATCAAACGAACTCTCAGAACCAACCCAGCGATCGATAACATAGCTCATTTGATTCGCATACGGTTGTTGACGCTCATAATTCCGGATGATTTCATTGCCAATGGACGCATAAAAATTGGCAGAAATATCAAATCCTTTGTAGCTTCCTGAAAGATTAAAGCCCATAGTGAAATCAGGAATTGCTGAACCTAAATACGTTTTATCGCTATCATCTGTAAAGCTAATAACCCCATCCCCGTCTTGATCAACAAAAATTAAATCCCCTGGCTTGGCGCCCTCTTGAACAACAGCTGCATTATCAATTTCCTCTTGAGATTGAAAGACACCTGCGGTTTGGTATCCAAAGAAATATCCAATTTCATATCCTTTCTGAAAACGTGTCGCTACATCGCCACCTACACTGAATGCTGCTCCAGGCAAATAATCAACGCCTGTTGGAACCACCGTAACTTCATTGTTAACTGCTGTAAAATTCCAATTTGCCTCATATAAGAAATCTTTGGTTCGATCTGAGCGGTATCCTAATTCAAGTTCCCATCCTTTATTGGATACATTTCCTGCATTAATTACCGGGGGATAACCTCCTGGTCCATAGGAGCCCATTAATGCAGAAACATCAGGTTGGAACAAAAGATCATATGTGTTTTTAATAAAGTAATTGGTAGTAAAAGAAATTTTCTTCCAAAAGGAAAGGTCAAGACCTATATTTAACTGGCGGGTAGTTTCCCATTTTAGATCTGGATTAGCCGGACGTCCAATGGCCACACCTTGGGTAATGACATCATCAAATACATAAACTCCTTCGCCATTGAGCAGTGCTCGGTATGCGAAATTTGGAATCTGATCATTTCCAGAAATCCCGTAGCTTACTCTCAACTTACATAGATCGATTGGTTTGAATTTGAAAAATTTCTCTTCTGAAATTAACCATCCTGCAGACATGGACGGGAAGGTTCCAAAGCGGCTATTTGGGCCGAATTTACTAGACCCATCTCTACGCACCACCATGGAAACCAAGTACTTTTCTTTGAATCCATATTCAGCGCGCATAAATACAGAAACCAAACGCTCAGTGAATTCCCAAGATCCGGTATTATTTAAATACCCTCCCTGTGTAGTATTGGCAGAAATATCTGCATAATTTACATCATTGTTTGGAACGCCATACGCAACACCATTGAGTGATTTTCCATCCCGTTGAAAAATCGTAACCCCTGCCGTTGCTTTCACTTGATGATCCGTTTTAAATACTTGATCATAATTTGCGAATCCTTCGTAGGATAAATCACTAAAGGTGTTTCGTTCTTCATAAATCGCTGCTCCTCGGTCGATTTCAAAACCTGGAGTAAGTTCAACCGTAGGTGATTCTAATTGATCATTTAGGGCCGTATTGGCGTATTTTCCGTCTCCGTACCATACCAATGGGGAGAACACCTTAGAATCAACCAAAGAAACATTATAATTGAATCGATTCGTGACTGTTAAAAAGGAAAGCGGCTTGTATACGAACTCTTCCTTGCCCACAAATTTTTGCGCTTGATTCCAGTTGTAAGTATTCATGATTTGAGCCACTGGATTAATGATATCGCTGACTTCTTCCATGTACGAATAATTCCCCATTGGAGAAATTACAGGCTCGGTTGGGAACGCATTAATGGCATTGTATAAGACGG
>JBEGMB010000065.1:0-9945 GCA_041183245.1 Bacteroidota bacterium | reverse complement strand
AAATGATCGATTTTCTCACTAAGTAATTTAATTTCTAATTCTGCCTTTAAATTAATTTTATAATCATGCTCTGCCCGGTCGCGGTCCTTTTGCTCTTGACGGTTTTGACTCATCATGATGATTGGGGCCTGAATTGCGGCTAGGCATGATAGAATTAAGTTTAAAAGAATAAACGGATATGGGTCGTATTGTTGATTTCCAAGTACGAACGCATTCAGAATAATCCATCCAAAAAGAAACAGGAAAAAACTAATAATAAAGGTCCAGCTGCCCCCGAAAGTGGCTATCAAATCAGCCATGCGTTGTCCTAACGTTAATTCTTCGTCAATTTTTTCTTCAATATTTTCAGATAAAACGGCATTCGATCGAATCGCCTCAACAACATCTTCATCAATTTTCGCTAATTCACCTTTTTCTTGAATTACCAATTCGGTAATGTATAGCCTTCGAAAGAAATTAAGTTCCTCATAACTTATATAACCTTCATTGCTAAATTCTGGATGATTTTTTTGAATAAAACTTAAAAGGCTTTCTCTGATGTCTGAGGCTTTTATGGCTTCCGACGGTTTAATATTCTTATTTGAAATTGAACTAACGATCATTTTTTTGGATTGTTCCAGGGCCAATAGGGGTTAATATTACTTGATTCTTCTACCCAAATGGAATGTTCCTTTTTCATCTGAATTTCCTTATATGGCCTATAAGAATTGTGGAAGAGGGTGTCGGAACGTTTGACGTATATCTTACTGAGATTTAATTTGATACTATTTTTTTCTTCATTTATGTGCGTTAACCGTATGTTTTTTGAACCATAAATTAATGCCCATTCCTTTACCACATGTATGTACTTTTCGGGTGTTTTGGTAACCATTACAACAGACTCTAAACCTAATGAATCTTTGAAGTGAATTATATGGGTTTGTGCTAATTGTTTTTTCACACAGCCACTTGCTTCAGTTGGGTTAATATACTCAATCGTATAACCTTTCCGATGCTGTTTGATGATTTCGTTTTGATACACATAGCAATCGCATTCATCCATAAATTGTTCATGGTATGTGATTTCTTCTTGACAAGCCCCCAATAAAAGTGCTAAAATGAGTAGACGAAAATACATGGGGTAAAGGTATGATTTCCTAGGAAAGACTGCAACTTGGACAAATCCCTGATATGGTTAGGAATAACTCATTTATTTGGTATGTAACTGGGAGCTTAACATGAATCAAATGTTCTTCTAAACATTCGATTTTTTTGCACCTAATGCAGCTAAAATGTAAATGATCATGGGCATGCTCATGCGCATCATTACAACGAATGCAACGCGCATAATTTATGGTGCCATCTACATTTACAATTTTATGGATTTTGTTTTCGGTTACGAGCCTGTCTAATATTCGATAAACGGTTACTCGATCGCACATGCCTTGCACTCGATCAAAAATTTCTGGTTGACTCAAGGCAAATGAAGATTGGTCGATTTCGTTCAAAACCGCTTGCTTAGCTTTTGTATTGCGAGGATTAGACATTTTTTAGTTAATGCAACAAAATTGCAATTAATATTTATATTTGCAAAACGCAACAATGTTGCATTAGCTGTTTTTTAATGAGGAAAAATTTGATTTTGTACTTTTTCTTTTTTTTGGTTGGCTCGTTTCATGGCCAGCAATTAACAGTGGAAGTCTTTGATTCGATTCGTAATGTTCCGCTTCCTAATGCAACGGTTTATTGTGTTGAGTTTGATCAAACCATGCTTACCAATTCGAATGGAAAAAGTGTAATTACAATTAACACCCGCGGTTGCCTTAATATTAAAGTAATAATGCTAGGGTATCGAAGTGCTTTTTTCACTGTATGTGAGGGCCAAAGCAATTTTAAAATTTACTTGTTACCTGTTCATTTAGATATGCATGAGGTTACCGTTTCTTCGGGGGCACTCGTTCAGTCGAACAAAAATCCCTTTCATATTGAATCTCAGAAAATGTCTTCCCTTGGAGTGATTTCGAATTTAACACTCGGGGAAGCTTTGGCAAAAATACCGGGTGTCTATAATGCGGCATTGGGGAATGGTATCTCAAAACCTGTAATTCGTGGTATGCAGGGTATGCGTGTTGTAACCTTGTTGAATGGATTAAGGTTAGAAGGACAGCAATGGGGTGGTGATCACGGAATTGGAATTACAAGTCTTGGTGTTTCTGCCGTTGAAGTTATTAAAGGTCCTGCTAGTTTATTGTATGGCGCGGATGCCTTGGGTGGAGTTGTCTATTTAGTGGATGCCCCATTTGCTCCTTCCAATGCGCGTTCAGTTGAATTTCAATCAGAAGGTTTTTCTAATACGCTAGGGGGTAGGGCTCAATTGATTTACAAAGAATCTTATCGTAAATTCCGTTGGTTCGTGGCTTCGACGTACGCTAATCATGCTGACTTTCAATTGCCTTCAGGTAGGTTTGCGAAAAATTCGCGGTTCAATGATTTGGGGGCAAAAGTAAATTTGTCATATACCGGCAAGCGAAGTTTGTATTCCTTGCGTTACACTGCCAGTCATTCTGTGGTGGGGATTCCAGGACATACGCATGATTCTTTAGCTACACCAATGACTTTTCAGGTGTCTGAGCGCGCCAGAATGTATGAGTTGCCAGCTCAGTTTTTTCAGAATCATCTGATTCAAGCCAGTGCCAATTTTTATAGGGATAAATCAGATGTATTATTAATGTACGGTACTACAATGAATCGTTTAATTGAATTTGACGAGAAGGTTTCGATCCCTTCCTTGAGTATGTCTTTATTAAATCATTTGGCACAGTTGAAGTGGCAATTGAAGTGGAATAAAACGGCTAAGCTAACCACTGGGTTGCAAGCTATGACCCAAGATAACGCTAATGCTGTAAATGCTACTGATACCTTGATTCCTAACGCTCAATCTGTTGATTTAGGGGGGTATGTTAGTCTCAATTACGCGTACAAAAAATGCAACATACAGGCAGGAATTCGTTATGATCGCAGAACGATATTTGGAATAGATTTACCTGGCCAGAAAAACATTAGTTTTAATGCGTTAAATGGAAGTGTGGGAGCGGTATTCAGTTCGGAGAAGTTTGTTTGGCGTACCTCATTATCTACGGGATTTCGCGCGCCTCACTTAACAGAATTGTTTTCAAATGGTTATCATCATGGAGCATTGAGGTATGAGGTGGGAGATGCTGCGTTAGTTCCTGAAAAAGCAAGCCAATTAGATTTTACCTTGGAATGGAATCAAGCACACGGTGCCTTAGTGCTTAATCCGTTTGTTAGTTTGATTCAAGATTATATTTATTTGACGCCTATGGGGGTCTTATTTGATGGAATACCCGGGTATCGCTATGTTCAAAACAATGAAGTGCTTTTTTCTGGAGTAGATCTTTCATATCATGTGCATCCACATTTTGCTCATGGCTTGCATTGGGAGGTTTCATTATCCTACCTACATGTCAGTGCCCTTGGCGATAGTTCGGTCTCAATGATTCCTCAACCGCGATTGCAAAATGTACTTAGGTATGAATTCGATGAAAACAATGTGTTCCGTTTGAAAGAAGTGAATATTCAATCGACATACATGGGTGCTCAAAATAATGTAGCTTATCTTGAAACTGCTACTAAAGGCTATCACGTATTAGATTTTTCTATGGTTTTTGCTTTCGGTAAATCGAATCAATTTACTCTAAAGGGCGGTGCGAGAAATATATTTAATACCACATATATTGATCATTTATCCCGATTGAAAAACATTCAAATGCCATTTCCTGGAAGAAATTTCTTCCTTGGTGTTGGATATAATTTTAATAGTAATCTTAAAAATAAATCATATGAAAAGTAACTTGTTTCTTTTGGCTGCACTTTGTGTTGCTGCACTTTCATTTGGCGCTTGTAAGAAAAATAAATGTGCCGATTGTCATTATGATAAAGCGGGCGCTGAAATTGAATTGGGTGAAAAATGTGGAGATGAAATGGAGGCCTTAGAGGTGAATGGGTATACGGATTCTACCGGAAACTACATCGTTCATTGTGGTCATTAATCTTCATCTATAGCATGTTGAGTAAATCCGGGAAACCGGATTTTTGTTAATAAAGTTGGGTTTGTTTATTGTGAAATTCCCTGATTGGCTGAAAGATATTCCTTACTTTTGTGCTTGAAATTTATGATGGAAAATACCCTACAAAAAGAAGCAACGTTAACGCAGGCGAAAGAACTCGGATTGTTAGCAGAAGAATTCGAGCAAATTAAAGGAATTCTTGGACGAACCCCCAATTTTACAGAAACTGCGATTTACTCGGTAATGTGGTCAGAGCATTGCTCATATAAAAATTCAATTCTTTGGTTAAAAACACTGCCTAAGGATGGTCCGCATATGTTGGTTAAAGCCGGTGAAGAAAATGCTGGATTGGTAGATATTGGTGACGGTTTGGGATGTGTATTTAAAATTGAATCTCACAATCACCCGAGTGCGTTAGAGCCTTATCAAGGAGCAGCAACGGGAGTAGGGGGGATAAATCGAGATATTTTCACCATGGGTGCGCGTCCAATCGCGCAATTAAATTCATTACGTTTCGGGAATTTAGACTTGCCCAGAACCAAATGGTTAGTTAAAGGCGTGGTTAAAGGAATTGGCGATTACGGAAATGCCTTTGGAATTCCAATTGTTGGAGGTGAAGTATTTTTTGATGATTCGTACAATACAAATCCTTTGGTGAATGCATTTTCAGCTGGGATTATAGATACCAAACGAATTATTTCTGCCACAGCAAAAGGTCCTGGTAATCCAGTATTTATTGTGGGTTCGGCTACTGGTAAAGATGGAATCGCTGGGGCGGCCTTTGCTTCAAAAGATATTACCGAAGATTCTGCGAATGATTTGCCTTCAGTTCAAGTTGGTGACCCCTTTATGGAAAAGCTGTTGCTTGAAGCGACAATGGAATTGTCACAAACGGATGCAATCGTTGGTATGCAAGACATGGGAGCTGCAGGTATTACTTGCTCTACCACAGAAATGTCTGCTGCTGGAGGTGTAGGAATGGAGATTTATTTGGATAAAGTTCCAACCCGACAAGAAAATATGCTTCCCTATGAAATTTTGCTTTCTGAATCCCAGGAGCGAATGCTGGTTGTGGTTCAAAAAGGAAAGGAACACGTGGTTAAATCCATATTTGATAAATGGGATTTACACGCAGAAGAGATTGGTCATGTGACAGATACCGGTAGAATCCGATATTATATGCACGGCGAATTAGTGGGTGATGTACCAGCTGAGTCCTTAGTGCTTGGCGGTGGCGCACCCCAAAATAAGCGTGAATATTCTGAACCAGCTTATTATGCTGAAGCAAAGAAATTTAATCCTGTTAGCATCCCAGTTCCTTCCGACCTGAAAGCGGTAGCATATCAAATGTTGGGATTGCCTAACATTGCTTCAAAGCGATGGGTTTATGAGCAATATGATTCCATGGTAGGTACGGTAAATATGTCCACCAATGCACCGTCAGATGCCGGAGTGGTTTCTATCAAGGGAACGAAGAAAGCGCTTGCTATGACCGTAGATTGTAATTCACGCTACGTCAATTCTGATCCTGAAATAGGTACAATGATCGCTGTTTCTGAAGCGGCACGAAACATTACGGTTTCAGGAGGTATTCCTTCTGCTGTTACGAATTGTTTGAATTTTGGAAATCCTTACAATCCGGAAAGCTATTGGCAGTTTGTTGGTGCTATCAAAGGTATGAGTGCTGCATGCATCAAATTTTCGACCCCAGTTACCGGAGGTAATGTTTCCTTCTACAATCAATCGGTAATCGCAGGAAAAGAAGTTCCAGTTTTTCCTACGCCAACCATTGGTATGATTGGACTCTTGGAAGATAAGGATAAAAAAATGACGCTTGATTTTAAAGAGAAAGGGGATTTAATTTATTTGGTTGGGAATTATTCTGATGATATGGGATCTTCTGAGTATTTAGCTTCTATTCAAGGTGTAAAACTTTCACCAGTTCCAAGCTTTGATTTGGATGAAGAATTCAAAATGCAGCAAACCATCAAAGAACTCATTGAGCAAAACTTAATAAACGCAGCACATGATGTTTCTGACGGGGGACTTTTCGTTACGTTAGCAGAAATGGGCTTTCCACGAGGACTCGGATTTGATATCGAAACAGACATGGACATTCGAACCGATGCCTTTTTATTTGGTGAAGGACAAGGAAGAGTAGTGGTTACTTTACCTGAAGATAAACGGGATGCGTTTAGTGAGTACAAAAAATCGTGTGATACGAATATCATTCTATTGGGGCACGTAACCAAAGGGAAAATGCAAATAGATTTGCAACCATTTGGTTTTATCGATGAGGCACGCGATATTTACATGAATGCACTTGGTGCAAAAATCGAATCTTAATGGAATATAATACAACACGTGGTAAACTGATTTTACCTGAATATGGTCGTAATGTGCAGAACATGATTGCGCATGCGATGGAAATTTCGGATAGAAAAGAACGTAACCGCGCAGCACAAGCCATAATTGAAGTGATGGGGCAATTAAACCCTCATCTTCGTGATGTGGATGATTTTCGACATAAATTATGGACGCACCTTTTTGTAATGTCCGATTTTAATTTGGAAGTTGATTCTCCATATGAAATACCCAAAGCTGAATCCCTTCAAGAAAAGCCAAAGTTGATGGCATATCCGAAAAGTAAGATTAGATATGGTCATTATGGTAAGTATACCCAGGAAATTCTAGAATCAGCCAAAGACATCACAAAAGAGGATGAACGTGAGTACTTGAAAAACACCATGGCTAATTTCATGAAAAAACAATTCCTGTCACATAATAACGATACGGTTGAAAATCATGTGATTGCTGATCAATTAAAAGAACTTTCCAAAGGCGATTTAGTATTGGAAAATCCAGACGAGCTTATGAACACTAATGTTTTATTGCGATCTATGGGTATAGGGAATAACAATAACAAAAAGTTCAGCAAGAATTTTAAGCAAAAACAAAAGAAAAAAAATTTTAAAAAGTAATGGCATCTTTTGAAATTCACGGCGGTAAACCTTTAAAAGGTGAATTGCATCCACAAGGGGCAAAAAATGAGGCACTTCAAGTGTTGTGTGCTCCCTTATTAACGGCAGAAAAAGTAACCATCTCCAATGTTCCTGACATTATCGATGTAAATAAACTGATAAGTCTGTTGCAAACCATGGGGGTGAAGGTGGAAAAGGTTGAAAAAGGAACCTATATTTTTCAGGCTAAGGAGATTGATTTAGCATATTTGGAAACCGAAGATTTTAAGAAACGTGCTTCTGCTCTTCGGGGTTCGATTATGATTGTTGGCCCGCTTTTGGCCAGGTTTGGTAAAGGGTTTATTCCAAAACCGGGAGGAGATAAAATTGGCCGTCGAAGATTGGATACGCATTTCGAAGGATTTACACTACTTGGTGCAAAATTTAATTACGATGCCGGAGAACATTTCTACTCCATTGAAGCAAAGAAATTAAAAGGAACATATATTCACCTTGACGAGGCTTCTGTAACAGGAACGGCAAATATTCTAATGGCTGCTGTGTTGGCTGAAGGTAAAACAACCTTCTATAATGCTGCATGCGAACCCTATATTCAGCAATTGTGCAAGATGCTTAATTCCATGGGAGCTAAGATCGAAGGGATAGGTTCGAATTTATTGCACATCGAGGGCGTTAAGGAGTTAAAAGGATGTTTTCACCGCATTCTTCCCGATATGATCGAAATTGGAAGTTTCATAGGATTGGCGGCAATGACACAATCTGAAATTACGATTAAAGATGTGAGTTGGGAAAACTTAGGGATTATTCCTAATGTATTTAGAAGGTTAGGTATTAAGTTGGAACGAAGGGGGGATGATATTTATATTCCCGCACAGGATCACTATGAAATAGATACCTTCATTGATGGTTCCATCTTAACAATTTATGATGCGCCATGGCCAGGGTTTACACCGGATTTACTTTCTATTATTTTAGTTGTTGCTACCCAAGCTAAAGGGTCCGTATTAATTCATCAAAAGATGTTTGAATCCAGGTTATTCTTTGTCGATAAATTAATAGATATGGGAGCGCAAATTATTCTTTGCGACCCGCATAGAGCTACAGTAATTGGATTAAACCGAGAACATCAACTCAAAGGAATTTCTATGACCTCACCCGATATTCGCGCAGGGGTATCGCTGTTGATCGCAGCGCTTTCTGCTAAAGGAAAGAGTGTTATTCACAATATTGATCAAATTGACCGAGGGTATCAAGACATTGAAATCCGTCTAAATAATATCGGTGCAGATATTCGAAGAATAGGATAATGAAAACTTTCCAACGATTTCTGCCTTTGGCTTTTATTATACTCATTTTTTGCGGTGCTTTCTGTTTTAATAATTCAGAAGAGGTCGCTGTAAATCCCAAGGGTTTAGCGCCGGATATTGTAATGAAATCTCACAAAGGAAAAAAGATTGCATTATCGAAATTAAAAGGAAAAATGGTCTTAGTGGACTTTTGGGCCTCATGGTGTGGACCTTGTCGAAAAGAAATGCCAAATGTAGTTGAGGCTTATAACAAATACCGTAAAAAGAAATTCACGAATGGAAAAGGATTTACTGTATTTAGCGTATCCTTAGATCGGGAGTCCACAGCTTGGAAGGACGCCATAAAATCGGATGGGATGGTTTGGAAATACCACGGTCTTGATGAAGGAAATAAAATTTCAAATCTTTACGGTGTATATTCAATTCCCAGTGCTTTCTTAATTGATGGTAATGGAGAGATTGTCGCTAAAGGCGCTGAACTCCGCGGAATAAACCTTCATATTACCTTAGATAAATACCTAGAAAATTAAGGTACCCTGTCTAGAACAAACTGTATCAGTTCATTCATTTCTGTTTGATATCCTTCTGAAAAGGTGGTGTTTGGTCGATTTGCAATACCTAAGCAAATGGTAGCGCATCGGTGACCTAACCCCCTGCCTAAGGCAAATAAAGCCGAACTCTCCATTTCAAAGTTTAGTAGCCTTAAATTGTTTTCACTGAAATGCTGTGCCTTCATTTGAATATCGGCTATGCGAGAATCAAGGCGCAATTGTCTTCCCTGCGGCCCATAAAATCCAGAGCTGGTAATGGTAATTCCAGGAAAACAGCTATCCGCTGTTAATTTGAATGTAAGCGCTGAATCCGCTGAAACAAAATACGGTTCTATTGCCTTCGGGAGTTGAATGAATTCTTTAATGCGTTCGTTCATGAAGCGTTCAGTCTCCGTAAATTCAATGTCGTAAAAATGCGCTACATTATCGAGTCCAAAAGCATGTGTTGAAACAATGTAACTATGCACTGGGATTTGTGGTTGTAAAATACCGCAGGTTCCAATTCGAATTAAATTGAGTGACGTATGGGTGGGGAGCGATGTTCTTGACTCAAGATCGATGTTAACTAAGGCATCGAGTTCATTAACTGTAATGTCAATGTTATCCGTTCCTATTCCGGTTGAAATGGCAGAAATTCGCTTTCCTTTGTATGTTCCGGTGTGACAAACAAATTCTCGATGTTGGCTCTTGTGCTCAATGGAATCAAAAAAATTAGATATCAAGGACACACGGTCTTGATCACCTACTAATATTACGGTTCCCGCTACTTGATCTCGTGAAAGGCCTAAATGATATACCTGTTGTTGCGCATTTAACGCAAGTTCAGTTGGAGGAAAATGTTTCAAACGATGTAGATTTAAATACTACTAAAAACTTTCATTAATATGTCAGTAACCCTGGCGCCAGGATCTTTTCGGATTTTATTTTCTTCCTTCTCTACCAACTTAAATAAGCCTTGAATGGCGAGCTGCGTAACATAGGCATCTAGGTCTGGATTGATTTTTTCTCCGCCTGTAAGCGCAACAGCAGCATTATATTT
>JBEGMB010000064.1:0-2916 GCA_041183245.1 Bacteroidota bacterium | reverse complement strand
GGAGTGAACAAGGTTTGAATCGAATCTATAATTAAAATTTCGGGAAGTGATTTTTCAGCATGGGAAATTATTTGACTCACATCCGTTTCAATCAATAAGTGGCAATTTGGATTTTCGATACCGATACGTTCTGCCCGCATTTTTATTTGCTGTTCACTTTCTTCACCAGAAACATATAGCACCGTAAGCTGCTCCTTAATCGCCATTTGAAGCAACAGGGTTGACTTCCCAATTCCAGGGTCGCCACCTATTAAAATAATTTCTCCTTTAACCAATCCTCCGCCTAAAACGCGGTTCAACTCAAGGTCCTTTAATGCGGTGCGTGTGGTATCCGTTTGCTCAATATCTTGTAATCGTATCGGATTGTGCTCACTTTTTTGACGCGAGAAGGGTTGCGGATTATTTTTTGAAACTATAACCCTTTCTTCAACAAAAGTATTCCATTCATTACAAGACGGGCACTTCCCTAACCATTTAGGAGCCTCGTAACCACAGGATTGACAAAAAAAAGCGGATTTAGTTTTGGCCATTAGACAAATGTAATGGAAATGCGATAAATGGGTATATTTCGGTGCCTTTGAAATTTTTTTTTTTATAAACTGCTAAAAAATGTTTCGCGGTATATCAAAAAAATTAATTTTGCCCGTTGAATAACGCAAATACTATGTCCAAAAGAAGGTCCATCATTAGTTACGATAAACTGACGCTTGATCAAAAAAAGCAAATCTTAAAAGATTTCCCTGACGGGTACATTAATCATTTGTCATCGCTTAAAACTCCTACGGGTGAAATTCTCGATGCGCTCATTTGGGAAACAGATGAGGTCATTTATCTTGTTAAAATCAATAAGGTTACGCCAAAGGCTAAGCCGGTAACTGATGATGATGAGGATGACTTCGATGATGACTTCGATAAAGTTCCAGACATCAATGACGACGACGTGGATGGCGACGATGATGCAGACGATGACTATGACAAGCCAGATGACGACGGCGGAGACGACGACGACGAAGCCTAGTAACCATAACTTTTTCAATTTGTTTGCGTAACTTTGAATGAATCACAAAATTGCGCAGTGAAAAAAACCTACAATCCATCTATAGTGCTCTCCAATACACGCGTTGACAAAGTTGGCGTAGAAGAGCGTGTTGCTCGATTTCAAGCAAGGAGCATAAAAAACGAAGCGAAGCGACAAGGCCTTCACATGGTACTCAACATGATTGACCTAACCACCCTTGAAGGAAAAGATACGCCTGGAAAAGTGCAACAAATGTGTTATAAGGCACAACACTTACATGATGCCCTTCCTGGCCTTCCTACTGTGGCAGCGGTCTGTGTATATCCTTCTATGGTCGCAGTAGCTAGAAAAGCACTCGGTAATTCTTCGGTAAAAATCGCTTCAGTATCCACCGCATTTCCTTCTGGACAATCAACACGCGAGATTAAATTGGCCGATACCAAATTCGCGGTAGATCAAGGAGCAGATGAAATCGATATGGTTATTTCTCGAGGCAAGTTTCTTGAGGGAGAATACAGTTTTGTATTTGATGAAATTGCGGCAATTAAGGAGGCCTGTGGCAAGGCAAGACTTAAGGTAATTTTAGAAACCGGAGAATTGTGCACGCTTGATCATGTTCGGATGGCCAGTGACATTGCCATTCATGCGGGAGCAGATTTCATTAAAACATCCACTGGTAAAATCCAACCCGCCGCTACGATGCAGGTAACCTATACCATGTTAATGGCAATAAAAGACTATTATGATCAAACCGGAATCATGATTGGAATGAAACCAGCAGGAGGAATTTCTACTGCAAAACTCGCGTTGCACAATTTAGTAATGGTGAAAGAAGTGTTAGGAAATCAATGGCTTACGAATGAATGGTTCAGGTTTGGGGCTAGCAGCCTTGCAAACGATGTCCTTATGCAACTTATGAAAACAGAAAGTGGATTGTACCAATCCCCAGATTATTTTTCAATCGACTAACTTATGGCTAAAAAAAATACCGAAACTCCTTCTACCGAGTGGAATTATGCAGCATCTCCAGAGAGCACATCGCATATCCGATTAGAAAAAAAATACCAGTTATTCATCAATAACGAATGGGTTACCCCATCTTCAAAGAAATATTTCCCAACAATCAACCCAGCAACCGAAGAGGTGTTGGCCGAAATTGCATGGGCAAACGACGCAGACGTTGATAAAGCGGTTAAAGCAGCTAGAAAAGCATATACAGACGTTTGGTCTAAGATGACCGGGACGGAACGTGGAAAATATATCTACCGCATTGCGCGAATGATGCAAGAGCGTGCGCGCGAGTTCGCCGTTATTGAATCCTTAGACAGCGGAAAACCAATCCGTGAATCACGTGATGTTGATGTGCCCTTGGCTTGCAATCACTTTTTCTACTACGCAGGATGGGCCGATAAATTGGAATATGCCGTAACACATAAAAAACCAGAAGCCCTTGGCGTAGCTGGTCAAATTATCCCATGGAACTTTCCGTTGCTTATGGCCGCTTGGAAAATTGCACCTGCATTGGCAGCAGGGAATACCGTAGTTTTGAAACCTGCCGAAACAACCTCTCTTACTGCGCTTAAATTAGCTGAGATTATAAAAGATTCAGGGCTTCCAGCAGGGGTTGTTAACATTGTCACAGGATATGGAGATACGGGTGCGGCCATTGTGAATCACCAAGACATCGATAAAATTGCGTTTACTGGATCCACTAACGTGGGGAAAATGATTCAGCGAGCTGTAGCAGGAACACATAAAAAAACAACCCTTGAATTGGGTGGTAAATCTGCTAATATCATCTTCGATGATGCTCCAATTGACCAAGCCGTTGAAGGCATTATTAATGGGATCTTTTTTAATCAAGGGCATGTTTGCTGTGCCGGATCACGGTTATTTGT
>JBEGMB010000063.1:0-4814 GCA_041183245.1 Bacteroidota bacterium | reverse complement strand
TGTGCGAATTGGGTGCTCGGGCATATTCCATAGAGCGCCATCAGGATTTACATGTAAAAGCAACACAACTTATTAAACACTTGAAGTACGATCCACGGTTAAAATATGGAGATGGATATCAAGGTTGGCCGAGTTATGCGCCCTTCGATCGGATTTTAGTTACCTGCGGTGCACCGGATGTTCCCGAAGAATTACTTAAACAGTTGGCCGTGGGAGGCATTATGGTAATTCCAGTAGGGGAAGGCGAGGAACAACGTATGTTGCGTATAAAAAGAGCCAGTGAATTTGAATTTACCTCAGAAGAATTAGGTACCTTTAAATTCGTTCCCATGCTTGAACGCCGAGTAGACATAAAAGATATGAACCGATGAGAATACTCATAACTGAAGATGATCGTGCAATACGCCGAGCAATTCGAGAAATTCTTGAATTAGAGGGGCATCAAGTGGATGAGGCAGCGGATGGTCAAGAGGCCCTAGCTAAATGCGAAGAAACAACGTTTGATGTCCTTTTTTGTGATATCAAAATGCCTAAGATGGATGGGTTGGAACTTATGCAATCCTTAAAAACGCTTGATCACCAACCAGAGATTGTTGTCATGTCCGGTCATGGAAATATCGAAATGGCAGTCAAGGCGCTCCGCTTAGGGGCGTATGACTTTATAGAAAAACCATTGAACTTAAACCGTATTTTGGTGGCAATCAATCACTTAAAAGAAAAGGGTCAATTGCTTCAATCGAATGCTGCATTAAGAACGAGCATAAAAAAAATTAAGGGAAATGGGATTATTGGGGGTTCTCCTCAAATCCTAGCGATCCAAAGCATGATTTCAAAGGTCGCTCCATCAGACGCCAGGGTTTTAATTACCGGTCCCAATGGAAGCGGTAAGGAGCTTGTAGCTCGAAGTCTTCACGATCAATCAAATCGAAATAAAGCGCCCTTTATTGAAGTGAACTGTGCTGCAATTCCATCTGAACTCATTGAAAGTGAGTTGTTTGGTCATGAAAAAGGTGCATTTACAAGTGCAGTAAAAGATAAAAAAGGAAAGTTTGAGCTCGCCTCTGGAGGAACCTTATTTTTGGATGAAATCGGCGATATGTCTCCCAGTGCTCAGGCTAAAGTGCTTCGCGCGCTCCAAGAAAATGTGATTCAGCGTGTTGGAGGTGAAAAAGACATTAAAGTAGATTGCCGCGTCATTTCAGCAACCAATAAAGACCTGCGAAAGGAAATTAACGAAGGACGGTTTAGGGAAGATTTATTTCATCGCCTTTCCGTTATTCCGATCCATGTACCAAGCTTAAATGATAGAAAAGATGATATTCCACTGTTGGTAGCGCATTTTCTATCCATGATTTGCCAAGAGCAAGGAATTAAGTTGAAGCCAATTCAACCCGCTGCCATTCAGGCACTTCAGGCCATTGATTGGACAGGTAATATCAGGGAATTGAGAAATGTATTGGAGCGCTTGGTGATCTTGTGCGACGATGAAATTAGTAATGAAGAAGTGGTTCGCTACGCGAATCCAACATAAATAATACGATTATGAAAATTGATGTAAAAGCGTTTGTTCCGCATGTAATAGCCTTGTTGGTATTTGTAGTTTTTTCCGCAGGGTATTTTCATCCGGTGATCTTTGATGGAAAGCAATTAAAACAGTCCGATGTAAAACAATACCAGGGAGCGGCTAAAGAAATTACCGATTATCGCACGGTGAATGGCGAAGAGGCCTTATGGACCAACGGAATGTTTAGCGGCATGCCGGCGTATCAAATTAGTGTCATCCATAATGGGAATTTGATGAATCAAGTGGCAACCGTGTTGCGCTTGGGCTTAACTGCACCGGTAGGGGTAATGTTTGTTACCATGCTCGGATTTTACATCCTCGGAATGTGTCTTCGAATTAATCCATGGATTGCAGCTGTTGGGGCTATTGCCTTTGGCTTTGCTTCTTTTAATATTTTATATCTGGGTGCGGGACATATAACAAAAGTGAATGCAGTTTCCTTCATGGCACCAACACTCGGCGGTTTGTTGCTAGCTACACGGGGTAAATGGCTTTGGGGAAGCGTGGTGTTTGCTTTCTTCCTTTCCTTGAATATTAGCGCAAACCATTTGCAAATTACGTATTACCTCTTTATTCTCTTGGGGGTAATTGCGCTAGGCGAAGGGATCCGTTTAATTATTGAGAAAAAGTATATTGATCTAGCAAAAATTGTAGGGGCACTCCTTGTTGCAACTGGGTTAGCGATTCTACCCTCAGCGAGTAATTTAATGACTACCTATGAATATTCTAAATACTCTACGCGGGGAGATTCTGACATTTCTGTTGCTCCGAAAGGCACAGATAAAGCGACGAAAGCAAAATCTGGCTTGGATAAAAGTTATATTCTTGAATATAATTTTGGACCTAAAGAAGCACTTTCCTTATTTATTCCGAATGCCAAAGGTGGGGCTGGAGGCTACATCGGGAATAACGAATCTGCGATGGAAAGCATTGAGGATCCAACGTATTATGATCAAATCGCCCAATCTAATCATTATTGGGGTGGACAATTATTCAGTGGGGGAGCAATCTATTTGGGTGCAGTGGCCTTCTTTCTGTTTTTGGTTGGTTTGTTTCTTGTAAAAGACACCCTTCGGTTTCCGGTAATTGCACTTTCCATATTGTGTGTACTGTTGTCGTCTAAAACCGGAGGCCTCAACTTTTGGTTCATTGATCATTTTCCGATGTACAATAAGTTTAGAGATTCTAAAATGATTTTAGTGATTTTACAACTGTTGGTACCGATGGTTGCAGTGATGCTTCTTGATCGTCTTTGGAAATCTGAGGAGCTGCAAGGTTCTCGTAAATTTCAATTTGGTGTGCTTGGAGGCGTGGTTGCACTTGGTTTATTTTTATATGCTGTGCCAAGCATTTCAGGAGATTTTATTACAGGGGAAGAGATTAAGCAATTTAATGAGTATGCAAAACAGTCTAAAGATCCTTCGCAATTAACCATGATTGAAGGATTGAAGGCAGAATTAATTAATGTTCGTCAATCGATATACAAAGCAGATGCAGGACGTACCTTGCTGTTTTTCATTGGGGCCGGAGTTGCTGTACTCTTGGCGTTTTACAAAGTCAACCGTTGGGTGTGGTTAGGACTTATTGGAGTGTTTATTGCAGCAGATGAAATCAATGTGGATTTACGGTATTTAAATGCAGATCCGATAGAGGAAATGTCAGAGGAATTAGCGAAGTACGAGGACCGAAGCGCTGCACAAATTCCTTACATGCCAGAAAAGGCCGATGTATCGATTTTGAATAATGAATCCAAGCTATTGCCTTCCTTTAAAAAGGAGACGTCTCGAATCCGATCCGCTTTTGACCGAGAAGGGCTCTATGCAGATCAACCTACAGAAATCATTGAATTGATGGCTGGTTTTACAGCGCTTCAGTTGAATTCAAATTACCGCGTCTTCACCTTTGATAATCCGTTTAATGAAACCGTTACCAGTTACTTCCATAAATCAATCGGAGGGTATCACGGCGCAAAAGTTAAGCGTTACCAACAGTTAGTAGATTTTTATTTACAAGATGAAATGCAAAAAGCAAACGGTGTGATCAGTTCCATTAAAATGGCGAAGCTTCAAAATTATGCGCGTACCATGGAGATTCCACAAGATAAAGCAAAAGAAATCTTCGATACCATTTCTGTGGCTGGTGGACAAATGTCAGATACCTGTCAGATTTTGAACATGTTAAATACAAAATATGTGGTGCTTACACGAACAGACGAACCAATGCTTAATCCTTATGCGAATGGCAACGTGTGGTATGTGAATAAAGTCACCAAGGTAAATTCTGCCAATGAGGAATTGCTCGGACTTGGAAAAATAAACACAAAAAATCAGGCAATTTTAGATGTGAGCAATGCGGGTGTTAACGTTGCCGCGACCTATGCTACAGATTCAGCTGATGTTATTGCAATGACTAAGTATGCAACCAAGGAAATCACGTATCAAAGTAATTCATCCCACAAGGGATTTGCTGTCTTTAGCGAAATTTATTACCCGGAAGGTTGGGTATGCACAATTGATGGTAAGGAAGTTCCTTATACTCGGGTCAATTATGTGCTTCGAGGACTTGAGATTCCTGCAGGAAAACATCAAATCGTATGGAAGTTTCAACCTTCTTCGTTTATAGCTGGGACAAGCTATTCCATGGTAGGATCGCTCATCTTGATTTTGGCATTTCTCGGGGTGGGTGGCTTACAGCTAAAAAAGAAAGAAGAAAATCAAGACGCCTAAAAGGGCGCCTCGATTTCTTTCTTTTGAGTGAGCCAGCGCCTGAAGTAACTGAGCGAATATCCGAGTTTTTCAAATTCGGTCTCAAACCACTTACAGGCATAATATGCTTGCTCAACATCCTTTCTGTCTTTAAGGTATACTTCGAGTTTACCTATGATTTTCGCCAAATGTGAAATATTGAACACGTGTTCTTGGTGTAGGGATATACGTTCCCTTTTATCTGCGCAGCAGTGGGTTTCAAAGATGAATTCATCAAATCGTTTCCATTTGTCGTGCTTACTGAAAATATACATGTAGTCCATTGTTAATAAATTTTAAAGGTTAATTAAGGCATTATGGTATCATCGAAATGTTCAAGATTTACGAAGACGCGACGTAGTGTCTGTCCTTCTTCACTTAATTTTTCTTCGGAATTCAAGGCGTTATAGTCTTTCTTCAAACTGCGAATTAAGTCTTTTAGGGTTTCAACGATTTTGTTGTAGTGTTTTTTTTCATTGACGATGGCTGAATAATTCTTTTCTTTG
>JBEGMB010000062.1:0-6643 GCA_041183245.1 Bacteroidota bacterium | reverse complement strand
GAAAACATATTCCTTAAAAAAAGCAATTGTTAGCACAATGATAAATACCGAAAATCCAATATTTATATAAAATTCATTTTTATGTGTTTGTTTCATTATTTGCTTTCTTTTGCAGTTTCTTTAATTTCACTTATTGCACCTGCTTGAACAGCTGTAAGGTGTATTTCTACTATTTTACCCGTTACTTCAATACCTATTTTGGTTGCTTCAAAACCTTTTCTTAGGGAAGTTTCATATTTCTCCAAAGCTTTATTTGCAGTTATATTTGCCTGTCTTCTTCCCAATCCTTTTTGCCTTAAATCTTTTGCAATATCTTTTTTAAACTCTTTTAAAGCAATTTCCGAAGTCTCCTTAGTAAAATTTGAACTAAAATACTTTGCAAGCCCCCTTTTAACACCTTTGGCTACTTGACCTACTCCACGTCCTATAATTGCGTCAGGAATTCCATAAACACCACTTAAGATTAATTCATTTTTATCTATTGAATTATTAGTTCCAAAGTTCTTGAATAATTGTTCAGTAGCATTTCCTAAAACACCTGCAATTATAGATGAACCACCATATATATATATGGCACCGGCAGCGCTTGATACTGAAACACCAGTTGCTGTTACCGCAAATGCTCCAGCGCCAAATGTTGATCCTGCAACAAATCCTCCTGCTGCTAGTGCTCCTATTTCTGTCCAACTTTTTCTTGAAGCTAAACCGTAAATTGCTCCTCCTGCTGCGCCTATTAATCCTGCTACTATTATTGGAACAAAATCCCCATCTGGGTCATCCAATAATATTGGATTATTACTTAAACAGGCATACAGGCTTTCCCACGGTTTTGTTACTGGATCAATATTCCACCTTCTACCTAATCTTGTATCATATTCCCAGAAAGTTGCAGTATTATGATTACCGGGTCCGGCTATTTCGTCTGTTTTTTCTTGTGTGTTGTAACCGAACCTATACTCGGTACTCGAGAAGGATCTTCCTTGGATAGGTGCTCCGAATGGGTAATAATCGGAGATGGAGGATACTTCGGGATTAAAGTGGATAGTTCCACTAGAGACCTTATAAATGGGTTTGTCGGATACGGTTACCAGGACGTTTCCGAGGTGGTTGGCGAGTTCGAAAGATTTCAAGCCTAACTCTCTACGTGATGTGCCAACCCCACCCCAAGTAGGCGTATATGCAGCACCCATATAGAGCGTATCCTTACGATTATCTACACCAACCCTTGAAGATCCATAGATGCTATGCTCTTCGGCCACGTACATGAGTTGGCTGGTTGTGTTGGTGTATTTAACGTAACGACACATTTCGTTTCCTTGTGCATCACGAAGATAGTAATAAGTCAAGATGACAGCGCCACTGCCTTTGGGCGTTACTTTCTTCCACAGGCGGTTGCCGGAGGCGTCATACCCAAACTCCAGATCTGCTTTGGAACTGCCAGAGTTTCGGGTGATTTTCTTCATTTTTCCGTAGACAGTCCATTCAATGCTGGCAATTTCTTCCTGTGCGTCTCGTACTAGATTCCCTAGCTCGTCGTACCCATAGTTGTTTGCGGTTTCAATGGTGGAGTGGGTGTTGTTAAAGGTGCCTTGATCGTCAATATCATCTGTATAATTCCCCGCAGAAACCACATCATTTACCTGGTACAACCTATTGGAGACCAAACCATCGGTGGTGGTGTGGTAGTTATAGGTTAATTCATCCAGTGCTGTAGGGGATGCCCCACCACCATTTCTCTTTTGTGAGAGAATGTTTCCCATGGCATCATAGGTATAGTCTGTGGCATAGGCCGTGGGGTTTGTGACGGCACCAGACTGCCACTGGTTGGTGGTGGTGTTGATATTGGTAAATACACGGCTGCTAGATAGTCGATTCAACTGATCGTATTTATAAGCACTACCAAAAGCCTCGGGAGTGATGGTTTGGTTTGCAGCGTAATCACTGGCTTTGGGTAAACAAGTAACCATGTGGGAAATGTTTCCGTTCCATAGGTCACTACGGGCAGCGAGCAAATCACTACCAGCGGTACTGGCCTCAAACTTACTGGCGGTGGTAAAGGTTCCAATGGGGTTGTAATCGCCGGCAAAGTACCCAAGGGTATAGCCAAAGGCATCGGTTGCTACTTTCCCGTGGTTGTTACCACTGAGGGATAAATCACCATCGCGGCCTGGGTCACGCACAGCCGACATCGTATTGCTGTTAACGCGGCTGCTTATCTCTCAAGCATATAATTATCCATGATGTGTTCCATTCATACATCAGTGAATGTTTAAGATCTAACTGATGTATGAATGGAACACCAAATTTTTTATTCACACTCAATATTATTGCGTTTTAGGGTCCTCATGACCCTAACAGCGTTGGTTCCAAGATGATTTGCCATTTCACGGAGGGAGGCAGTGGGGTTATTTTTGCGAAAAAGGAGTATTTTTTCTTCGAGTTCCTCCTTGTCTTGTTCTTCTTTTAGGTGACTTTTTTCCGTTCCTATGCCGGTAAATTCGAATTTTAGGAAATTCGAAGACTTAGTCAACTGACATTCAATGACATTTTCGGCATCAAATACAATTTCCACAGCCCTGGATTTCAGCTGTTTAATATAACGGAAGCTTTTATCTTGAGCACTTTCACCAATGGCAAAAATGCTGTCGGCAAAATTTGCCAAATGTTTACTGCCGGCAATGTCATTTCGGGTGAGTGGGTTAAACAAAGATCTTTTGGGGGAGTGGGCTAAAACCAGCATCGACAGTCCATATTTGGTTTTTAGAGACTTTAATTTTTGCATCAAAGGCAAAGCCTCTTTTGCCGTATCCATGGATTGAGTTCTTAAAAAGGTTAGATTGTCTATAATAATTACCCGTGATCCCGTTTGTTCAACCAATAATTCTAAGTTGAGTAGTAACTGCTCATTGAAGTCAACGAGCTCAGAGAAATCGGGATTGATTTCCAGTCTAAAAAGATTCTCAGAAAACCGATAGTGGTTGCTATAATCCGTAGAATACCGGTTTTCAAATTGCTTGTAACTCAATTCAAAATCTCCATAAATCACCGACTGTGGTTCTGCACGGAAGGGTAGGTAAGAGTTGCCCATACCCTTGGTAATACAGTCGGCAATTTGAACTCCGAGAATTGATTTACCCACATTGGTATCGGCGGTGAGAATGCAAAGTTCCCCCTCATGCCACAAGGGCCCAAACAGCATATTAGGCATGGGTTGATTCTTTGCAATATCAATCCATTCATTTGCGGGTTTGATCGTTAATAGATTGTCAGAAATCGAGTGTTTATTCCTATCCTGACTACTGGGTCTAGTTGCACTGCCTTTACCATTGGAGTTGACCTTAATATCAATAGGGACGAACTCTTTAAATCCACTCATAATTCATCGGCGTTTATATCAATTCGGGCCATGTGACCGGCAGGCTTTTCTGTTATGTAAATGGTAAATCCCTTGAGATGGGGATCTATTTGTCGCATCTCATCCATACAATTTTCCAATGCTTGCCATAGTTTGGCCTGGGTGATTTGCATACCATTGTAGGCAGTGGTTAAATTTAGAATGAGCGTATTCTGCTTTTCAACATACCCGCGTTTTGCATCGGGTAAAACAGCATATTTACGCAGTTCTTCTTTTAGGGAGTCTATTGTTTCAGACAAAAGCAGGTTTGAATCACGGTAGTTAAGCATATTATCTTCCTCCCAAACGCTTGTGAATTTCTGAAATGGACTCATGCTTTCCTTCCTTTAGCCATTCTTCGAGTTTACTCTTCTCGAAATACAATTTTTTGCCTCGTTTAATAAACGGGATTTGACTTTGAGAAGTGTACCCATAAATGGTTGTGACTTTTAGTTTGAGGTATTTTGCAGCCCCTTGAAGATCTAAAAACTCATCCTCAGTTGTCTGCTTTACCTCTTTGACCTCGGATAACACCTCTTTTAATGATGCTCGAATCATTCTTTCGAGCTCATCTTTGCTAATTACAATTACGTCGTTCATTTGATTTGCGATTTATTTTATTCGCAAATCTTTTGGTGATTTTTAGGTTTGGGATACCCGTTTGCCCAAAGTTGGGATATCCCAACTTTCGTTACTCTAAGGATTCTTTATCCTTTATTAGTTGTTCAATGGCTTGTGATAACACGGAGTTTTGACCCTGATCCATATCTTCAAATTGTTTGATGACGGCATCCAGATCAGCGGGATTGAATTGGGTGGTTTTACTTCCAAACAATAATTTGATGTTGCGGTAGTATGAGGTATTGTAAATATTCGCTGCGGTTTTGTTCCCGTCCACTGAGTCACTACCAGACATGAAAGCCATAAATCTGGCGAATTCAGATTTATTCGACAGAATGCCTTTTACACCACCAGCGTTCAACAGATAATAATAAGCGATGGCTTGTCTTTTTCTGCTGGTTTCCATGGATTGAGTTTGATGGTTTTGATCAAATTCAGTAGTCTGCGGTATTTCTGACAGTGTTGGTTGACGAAGAATTTTAGGATCTTGATAGATGTTGAAATTCTTAGAGAAACTGTCGAAGTCTAAATTTAACAATTGTTGAGTAAAATCATTCATGGCGCGATATTTCACAATTGCATGAAAAAGATTTTTTCGCGTTGGTTCACGATACAGCCGAATTAGGAACTGAGACTCAACGGTATTGGGTCTTTTATCAACAATTTTACTTTGCCTGTAAATGGTCGCTAAGATTTGGTCAGCATCGTGTTTGTTTTTTGCATTGCGAAGTTCCTTCCATTTTGATACACTGAAGTTCCATTCAAAATGCACAACATATTGAAGTTCTCCCACTGTATTATAAACTTCCACAACTTTAGCGAGCGTGGGGATAAAGCCAAATAGTTTAAACCGGTTTACCGTTTTTGAATGAGTTTTTGTGTGGGACAAAGTTTTGGAACGTTCATATTTCTCCAACATTTCCAATCTAATAGGCTCAACTGATTCCATTAATTGAGGCATTGTGAACAACAGGGGAAAGCAAGAGTCAAAAATATCCAACGCCCTTGACAATTTGTGTTCTACAGCTATGGAGGAATTTAGAATCAAAATAGCTTTTGCAACTTCAAGACCTTTTTCGTTGTCCCGTGATAAAATGGCAAATTCAGAAACAAGCTTCGCTTGCTTTGCACGAATTCTGTCGTATAGGGCTTGATACCTTTCTATAGTGAATTCAGAAAAATCATCTATGGATGCCATCGAACAAATTTATAGAAGTGAATTATTTATTGTGTTGCCCAAAATGCTAGCGTCTAATTGAGATGTGTATACTTCGGTCATGGCTTCACTTTCATGTCCCATTGCATCTTTGATGATGGTAGTGGATACGCCACTTTGCCGCAAAACGTTCGCAAAAGAATGTCGGGCTACATAGGATGTGAGTTTGGTGGAAATACCCATTAATTCACCAATTTCTTTGAGTGCATCATTGTATTGCTTTCGTACTTTTTTAATTCGATAATTTTTACTTTTTGCACTTTCGTGTGTTTCATTAAAGATAGGGAAGACATAAGGCACCAAGGGATTTAGGTTGGCGGTACGATAGTATTTCAATATCTCTTTCACTTGAGGTGCGAGCATAATGTTGAATTCATCGCCGGTTTTTTGTCGTGTATACACCAGTGTGTCTCCATGAATATCTGACCATTTTAGGTAGGCTGTGTCAATGAAATTCATACCCCAACACAAATAGCTAAATCTGAAATAATTCCAATAGTTGTAAAGATGGCTACTTGGAGGCAAATCAAGGTTCATAAATTTTAAAATTGTCTCTTTTGGTAATGCCCGTTTTCTCGTTTTTACACGTCGGAATTTGGCAAAGCTTACACTTTCAAAAGGATCATATTCTTTTGAAACAATTCCATCCTTTCTCGCATAATTGATTAGGGTCTTGAAGGTTCTGAGATAAAGGAATATGGTGTTGGGTGCGAGATTTCTCCCATCCAAGTACTCTTCATATCGTACCAAAAAGCTCGGGGTCACTTCACTGAAGTTAAAATCGTGTTTATTCCTAAAATTAATAAGGCTGTTTTTTGTAAAACGAAATGCATCAGCGTAACCTATACGGTTGGCATTTTCCATTCTAGAAATGAATGAATCAAAGAATTTGCCAACGGTTTGACTGGCTGTAGAAGGAGCCCCTTTTATTTTGTTTTTTATTTCATGCGCTGATACTACTGTACTAGCGGTTTTGATTCCGAAAATCAGTGAACTGGCCTCTGCTCTTTTTATATCAATTAATAAAAGAAGTTCTTTAAAATCGGGATGACTTTTTTTGGGAAGTCCTGTTCTGTCATCCCAATTTTTTAATGAACTAGATGCTCCAATTGATAGATAGGAAGATTTACGGTCTTTTGTCACTCGAATGAGTATTGGATGTTCCCCATTATTGAGGATTTTGCCTTTGAATAATATGACTTTTAGAGATGATGACATGGTATGCTGGTTCAAACATAGTTCAAACATTTTAGCTAAAAAAGCCATAAAGAATGCAAACAAAACGAAATTGTACTTTTGTAAAATGTTGATAATCAATTAAATAATGAAAATATCTAAAAATAACAAAATGAAAAATACCTGTATGGGGTGCAAGGGGTCGTGAGTTCGAATCTCGCCATCCCGACCAACAA
>JBEGMB010000061.1:0-23809 GCA_041183245.1 Bacteroidota bacterium | reverse complement strand
GTAACAATACTTCTCCTTGACGGTCCTCTGTTAGGGGTTCATTGGATGTTTTATCATGCTGCATGGTACAAATTTACCACAATATAGCGCAGTGTCAAAATGTCATGTTTTATAATTTCAGATGTTTTAATAAAAAAAATATCTTACCCCTTAACCATAGGTTAAATATACAGTGGCAGAAATAATTAAAAAAAACAATCCGTGCATTGCATGGTTTTAGTTATAAATTTGTCGCAAATATTGAACCCTATGTCAAAAAACTTAGTCATCGTTGAGTCGCCTGCAAAAGCCAAAACCATTGAAGGATATTTAGGAGCAGATTACACGGTAAAATCTAGTTTTGGTCACATCAGAGATTTAGCTAAGAAAGGCTTATCGGTTGAAATTGACAACGAATTCATACCCAACTATGAAGTATCCGTTGATAAGAAGCCCTTGGTGGCTGAGCTGAAGAAATTAGCAAAAAATGCAGATTATATATGGCTAGCAACGGATGAGGACCGCGAAGGAGAGGCGATTTCATGGCATTTATTTGAAACCTTAGGGTTAAAACATGAAAATACGCATCGCATCACATTCAATGAAATTACCAAAACCGCAGTTCAAAAAGCCATTGCAAATCCCAGGAAAATAGATCAAGACCTGGTAGATGCGCAACAAGCTCGAAGAATTTTAGATCGCATTGTCGGATTTGAGTTGTCGCCTGTATTATGGAGAAAAGTACGTCCAAGCTTATCTGCCGGAAGAGTGCAGTCGGTTGCTGTACGACTGATTACCGAGCGTGAAGCATAAATTCAGTCGTTTCTTGCCGATTCATTTTTTAAGACAGTAGCAAACTTGAAGTCAAAAAACGGCTCGCTCAGCGCAGAATTAGATCATAATTTCAAAGACGCTACAGCGGTAGAGGAGTTTTTAAATGCAATGAAAGGAAGAGACCTTAGCGTTGATTCCATTGAAACAAAACCAACGAAAAGAACGCCTTCGGCTCCGTTTACGACCTCTACCTTACAACAAGAGGCTTCGGTTAAGTTAGGGTTCTCGGTTTCTAGAACCATGTCTGTAGCTCAAAAGTTGTATGAAGCAGGACACATTACTTATATGAGAACCGACTCTACAAATTTATCCGAAACCGCGCTAAAAGGGGCCGCGGATGAGATTGTTTCAACCTTTGGTGCGCCTTATTCGAATCCTTCAACGTATGCAACAAAGTCCGCATCTGCACAAGAAGCGCACGAAGCGATTAGGCCATCAAATTTTGCGGCTACACAAGTTTCGGATAATCGAGATGAACAAAAACTGTATGAACTCATCCGAAAACGAACCTTGGCAAGTCAAATGGCTCATGCGAAACTTGAAAAAACTACGGTTAAGTTATCGGGTGCACCAAATGACTTAGTTTTTACTGCCAAGGGAGAGGTTGTAGTATTTGATGGATTTTTGAAGGTTTATGCGGCAACTAATTTAGAAGAGGAAGAAGAGGAGGAAGGTATTTTACCCAAAGTAGAAAAAGGTGAACGCATTGAAGTACTAGATGTGTTATCAACACAACGCTTCACACGAAGTCCTTCAAGGTATTCTGAAGCAAGCCTTGTTAAGAAAATGGAAGAGCTCGGAATTGGACGACCATCAACCTATGCGCCAACGATTTCAACCATTCAAAAACGTGGATATGTCGCTAAGAACGAGAGCGATGGAATTCAACGCCCGTATGTCCAGTTTAAGTTAAAAGGAAATGACCTTTCGAAGTTTGAAAAATCAGAAACTGTCGGGGCCGACAAAAATAGATTGGTACCAACAGATATAGGTGTACTTGTCACAAGTTTTCTTGAGCAACAGTTCGCTAAAATAATGGACTATCAGTTTACAGCTCGTGTAGAAGAGGCCTTCGATGAAATTGCCCAAGGTAAGGTGAAGTGGAATGAAATGTTAAAACTTTTTTATGCGCCATTTCATGCAACTGTTGAGGAAACCATGGAAACCTCTGCTCGCGTTACCGGGGAACGAGAATTGGGAGTAGATCCCAAATCTGGACGGAAAGTTATTGCACGGATGGGTAAATTTGGAGCGATGATTCAAATTGGGGATGAGCAAGTGGATGGAGAAAAGCCAGCCTTCGCTTCGTTGATGAAAAGTCAGTCCATCGCTACCGTTACGCTTGAAGAGGCGTTGGAATTATTTAAATTACCTCGAATTGTTGGTGAATTAGATGGTGAGGTAGTGAAGGTGAATACGGGAAGATTTGGCCCCTATGTTCAATTGGGTAAATTGTTTGTATCAATTCCAAAAGACGAAGATTTAATGGAGTTGACATTTGAACGCGCACTTGAGTTGATCCAAGAGAAAAAAACAAGCGAAGCCAATAAAACGCTCGCATCGTTCGAAGAACGACCGGATGTTTTAGTGCTAAATGGGAAATATGGTCCTTATTTGAAAATCGGAAAGGAAAATTATAAATTACCCAAAGGAACAGAGCCCAGCACCCTAACCTTGGAAGAATGCCTAAGTATCGCTGAAAACCAACCATCATCCAAAGCGAAGCGTTCGTTCAAAGGAAAAAAATAGTAATTTAGACAAAAATAGCAGCAATGAGCGGCACTGTAAATAAGGTTATTTTGATAGGGAACTTAGGAAAAGATCCGGAGATACGTCATTTCGAAAACGGTGGTGTTTTGGCCTCTTTTCCCATTGCTACATCTGAATCTTACACTGATCGTCAGACGGGTGAAAAAAAAGAAAATACCGATTGGCATGATATCGTTTTGTGGAGAGGGTTAGCGGAAGTAGCCGAGAAATATCTACACAAAGGAACCAAAATATATGTTGAAGGTAAGTTGAAAAAACGTTCTTATCAAGATAGAGAAGGAAATACAAGATATGTTACCGAAGTAGTTGGGGAGGAGATGACGATTTTATCTAGGCCCGATAATGAGCCAAAGACAAACAATCCGTATCCAAGCAATCCGAATTCAACTCCTCCTTCAGATGCTGCTGGATTTAGTGCAAAACCCGAAGATGAAACTCCATTTTAATTTGTAGTATGCCTGACCCTTCCCCCATAAGGCCGTTGTTGGCCCAAGTATCGTGGACAAATACGGAAACTATTTACACTTCAATTATTGTGTTTTTGCTCATTTTAGCAGCGGTAACCACGAGCTCTGAATCTGCATTTTTTTCACTTAACCCAGAGGAAAAAGATCGCTTGAAATCTGAGAATTCTCGAATTTCAAACATCATCATTGACCTCTTATCCAAGCCTAGGGAACTCATTGCATTGCTTTTGATTTCTATAAATTTTGTGAATGTCGGCATTGTAATCTTGTCTACCCTCATTTTGAATAAGATGATGGAAGGCTACAGTGAAGTATCGAAATTATTGGTTGAAATTTTTGGGATTACCTTGTTGATTTTGATTACCGGAGAGGTGATTCCTAAGATATACGGAGCCAACAACGCGTCTAAAGTTACCCGATTTATGGCGCTACCAATTGATATTATTCGAAAAACACCGCCGATTTCCTGGTTAAAAGCGCTCTTAGTCAACGGAACAAGTTTCATTGGAAGAATCGGAGGTAAAAATGTTCGAATTTCATCCGCTGAATTGGAGCAGGCGATTGCCATTACTAGTAATGAGAACTCCTCGGGCGATGAACAAAAACTCTTGGAAGGAATTGTTAAGTTTGGAAAAACAGAGGCTGTTCAAATTATGACACCACGCATTGAAATGTCTACGATCCCAAATAACATACCCTTTTCTAAGGTGATCGAATTTGTCTTGGAATATGGTTATTCTCGCATTCCTATTCATAAGGAGAGTGCAGATAATGTGATAGGGATTTTATACATTAAAGACCTGTTGCCACATTTGAAAGAATCCGATGAGTTTCCTTGGTTGGATCTTATTCGTAAACCATTCTTTATCCCTGAAAACAAGAAAATAGATGACCTTTTGCAAGAGTTCCGCGGCATGAAAATGCATTTAGCTGTAGTGGTTGATGAGTATGGAGGAGCAAGCGGTATTGTTACTCTTGAGGATATTTTGGAAGAAATTGTTGGAGACATTACCGATGAATTTGATGACGACCAAGTGGATTACAAAAAGATGGACGATGGCTCTTTTGCATTTGAAGGACGGACCTCCTTGAAGGATTTTTACAAGATTTTAGAAATTGAAGGCGAGGAATTTGAACAGGATAAGGGCGATTCAGAAACTATAGGTGGGTTTATTGTGGAACAGTCTGGTAGAATCCTTAAAAACAAAGAATCAATTACCAAAGGGAATTTTAAACTTTCAGTAATTTCATCCGATAAACGCAGAATTAAATGGGTAAAAGTTCAGCTACTTTAATCTTATCCGTTGTTGCTTGGGCTTTTTTGTTCGTTTCATGTAGCGATAAAAAACCCGTGCCCAAACCCTTGTGTTATTTACGAACCGATTTCCCTGAACATCAGTATTCAACATTCCAAGTAAAAAACCCAATGTTTGATTATCAATTCGATATTTCAAATTTATATGGGTTACGTCAAAATATGGGCGACCAACGATACGGATTCCAAGAATTTGATTTAGGTCCAATTAATGGAACCTTGCTGGTTTACCAGAAACGCTTCAATTCAAAGGATTCCTTAATTAGGTTGATTAATGCGGCAAATGATTTAGTGGATGAACATAAAATTAAAGCGGATCGAATCGATTTTGATCAATTAATCGATCGCGAAAAACGAGTGTTTGGGACTGTTTTCACCCTTAAAGGCAACGTTGCTACGAATTATCAATTTTATTTAACCGATTCTACTTCGCGGTTTGTACGAGGGGAGATCTTATTGAATTGTCGCCCGAATTATGATAGCCTTCGTCCTACCTTGGATTATCTCAAAGTAGACCTGGATCGAATGATGCAGAGTTTTCAATGGAAAAAGTAAACGTTGCTTTTTTATCGTTAGGTTCGAATTTAGGCGACAGAGAGTCCCAAATTACGCAGGCTATTGAATCCATGAGCTTGCACGGCATCGACCTTATTCGGAGCTCTTCTTTTTTTTATTCCGAACCCATGGGCTTTGATTCTGAAAACCATTTTTGTAATATGTGTGTGAAAGTAACTACAACGCTTGATCCACTCATGTTGCTGAATCGCTTAAAATCGATTGAACAGCAGTTCGGCCGCACCAAAAAATCAATTAATCACACCTATGAGGATCGAGTTATTGATATCGACTTGATTTTTTATAATCAGATTTCCTTTCATAGCAACGAATTAACCTTGCCTCACCCCGAATGGAATAAACGTCCGTTTGTGTATTGGCCGCTTCTCGAATTAGTTGAATCACTAATTATTTGATTTGTTTAATTATTTAGTTAAATTTGACCTGCATAAATCAAATAAACTATGAAATTTAATTTTTACAATGTTCTATTCCTTGGAGTTGCTGCATTAAGCGTAACAAGTTGCGATCAATTAAAGGAGTTGTCCTATTCCACAACGCCAAATCCATTAGAGTTACACGGTGATAGTGTTGCAATTACGGTTACCGTAAATATCCCGCCTAAAGGAATAAAGAAAAAAGTAAGCGCTGAAATCACCCCAATGTTGGGAGATACAAAACTTACTACGTGGAAAATTCAAGGTGAAAAAGTTACTGGAAATGGTCAAACAATCACCTTCAAACCAGGTGGTACAGCTACATTTACCGAAACAGTTGCTTACAATTCGTCCATGGAGGCGGCAGATTTAAAGCTAACAGGTAAAGTATTCAAAGGAACCAAAGAAAAAACAAAAGAAGCACTTCCTGAAACTAAATTAGCGGATGCAACGATTATTACTCCATTATTGGTTCAGCCTACCTTTAAAATGCTTACTGAAACGGCTACCATTCCAAGATCTTTTGAAAAGTCAGTATCTGCTGAAGTAAATTACCTTAAAGGAAAGTCTGATGTTCGCGCTGCGGAAATGAAAGATAAGGATGTAATGGATTTAGTAGCTTGGATTCAAACGGCACAGTCAAATCCTAAAATCAAAATCAACTCGATTGATGTTAAAGGGTATGCTTCCCCTGATGGTGAGGAAACTTTTAACAATAATCTATCCGGCGCACGTTCAAAAGCAACACGTAATGCGTTCATGGACCTCATGAAAAAAAGTAAGTTAACCATGTATGCTGATACCACGAATTATGTAACTGCTGCTTTAGGTGAAGATTTTGAAGGATTTAAAGTAGAGTTGGAACGAACAGCAGGTATTCCACAAAACGATAAAGATTTGTTTCTTCGTGTTTTAACCATGTCAGCGGATCCTAAACAACGTGAAAAAGATCTTGTTGCCCTAGGTAAAGGATTTACACAACTTGAAAAAGAAGTGTTTCCTAAAATCCGTCGTGCTGTGATTGTAGTTAACTATACTGAGCAAGGTCTTTCTGACGATGAACTTCGTGCTAAAGCCGATGCTTCACCAGCGGAAATGTCTGCTGATGAGTTGATTTTTACAGCTTCTACCTTGGTAAAAGATTTAGCAACTCAAGGTAAAATTTATGATGCTGCTGCGCTAGCTTATCCTTCGGATGTACGCGCATTAAATAATGCAGGTGCGGTTGCTTACATGCAAGGAAACGTAGCCAAAGCAAAAACGAATTTAGAAAAAGCACTTAATGTTAAAGACAATTCAAAAACAAAGAATAATTTAGCTGGAGTAGCTATGTCTCAAGGTGATCGTGCTACCGCTAAGAAAATGCTTTCTCAGGTAAAAGATAAAAGTGCAGAGGTTTCTTATAACAATGCAGTGATTATGATTTTAGAAGGCAAATATTCTACAGCAGCTACTTCTTGTGGTTCAGAAGCTTCTTTTAACAAGGCACTCGCGCAATTGTTAAATGGAAATTTGGATGAGGCGAGTAAAACGCTTTCTTCAAGTAAAGACAAAGACTCTGCTGATGGGTATTATTTAAAAGCAATCATTGCCGCACGCTCAAATGCAGGTGTTGATGCAGTAGTAAGTAACTTGAAATCTGCGATTTCAAAAGACAAAAAATATAAAGAGAAAGCAGCTAAAGACCGTGAGTTTATTAAATTCATGAGTGATGCTTCGTTCAGCGCAGCTGTCAACTAATTTGATATTTGGATACGTTAAAACCCTGGCTTAGGTCAGGGTTTTTTTATGCAAATAAAGTTGCTCCCATTGGCCCGGAGTTGGAATACACCGCCATTCGCATCCTAAACAAATAACATCCATCAAGGTGGTGTAGCCGCAAAAACTATATATAACGGCAGCTTTCTTTAAGGATTGATCTGCTTCACTCCATGAGCTAATGCATCGTGAATCATTAATAAGTTCTATGTCTGCACCAATGATTACATCAAATTGGTCTAATTCTGTTTTAAATGTTTTAAGTAATATGACTTGGAATTCAATCGGGCCATTAAAAAGCAATACCTTAAGTTTTTTTTCTGTTTTAGTCGAATTACTTTCCAATTGAAACCTTGATTTTATACCAATATAGTGTTGCATTTCACTAAATTTTTTCGAAAGTTTTCCAGCGTATCGTTCCTTTTCATTATCTAATATCCACGTTGCATCAAAGCGTTTGATTAAGAACCGGTTAAGATATTGTCCGAACCCTAAATACCAAGGTAGCGGAAGGGTACATTGATGGGTAATAAATATTGAACACCCACTTGTACCACGAAATCCATAGCGTTGATCGCTTATCACGTAATCTGTAGGATTAGAACGTAGGTATTGGTTAATTCGATTACGCTCTTTAACATATTGCCAGATTAAGCTCGGTAATTGCCTAATAAATTTAGCCAATTTAAATCCCTCACTGCTGAAAGAAAAGGAATATGAATCATGCCTTATGAAGTGAAGGTTATTAAAATAAGACGCATATATCGCTTCCTGAGGAGCGCTACAGAATACAGTGATTACATTGTTCTGACGCAGTAATTGTTCGAGTATAGGAAGTGACCTACTTACATGCCCCATGCCCCAGTTGAGGGGAGAAAAGATGATTTTCGCGTTGTGAATTCGATCAGGGGATAGCATTTCTGTAAAAATAGAAACATAGATGTGAAATTGTGGCGTGTTTTGGTTAATTTTGGAAAATAATCAAATCACATATGAACGAAGGACAAGAATTTTTAAAATACGCTACAAAACATGTAGGGTTAAACAGTATGCACCTTGGGCATTTTATAGAATCGTCAATGACGCCTTATATCATCGAAGAGCGTCCCATGAATATGACACAAATGGATGTTTTCTCTCGTTTAATGATGGATAGAATTATCTTTCTTGGAACAGGGATTAACGATCAGGTTGCCAACATCATAAACGCACAGTTATTGTTCTTGGAGTCCTTGGATGCGAAAAAAGACATTCAAATTTACATGAATTCACCCGGTGGATCTGTATATGCTGGTCTTGGTATTTATGATACAATGCAATACATTCGTCCGGATGTGGCAACGATATGTACAGGAATTGCTGCTTCAATGGGTGCTGTTTTACTATGTGCAGGAGCTGAAGGAAAACGCAGTGCTTTGAAACATGCGCGCGTCATGATTCATCAACCCCTAGGAGGTGCTCAAGGACAAGCATCAGACATTGAAATTACAGCGCGTGAGATTCAGAAATTAAAGAAGGAATTGTACGACATCATCGCCACGCACTCTAAACAAGACTACGAAAAGGTTTGGCAAGATTCAGACCGTGATTATTGGATGACATCGGAAGAGGCAAAAGCGTATGGTATGGTGGATGAGGTGTTGTTGAGAAATCCGAAATAAGATGGCCTCTAAACGAGAATGTTCCTTTTGTGGAAATGAAATAATTCATCCGCACGTTTTAGTTTCTGGTGCTTCAGCCGTCATATGTGACGAATGTGTTATTCAAGCAAAGCGCATTGTGGATAGTGAGCTGAGTAGAACCTCAACTGAAGCATCAACAGTGACTACATCATTCAGTGCATTAAAGCCTAAGGAGTTGAGCGCTAAATTAGATGAATATGTGATCGGACAAGATGAGGCGAAAAAGGTCTTGAGTGTAGCTGTTTACAACCATTACAAGCGCATTGAGGCGAATCTCAAGGAATCTGATGTTCAAATTGAAAAATCAAACATCGTCCTTGTAGGTCGAACTGGAACAGGAAAAACCCTCTTAGCTAAAACCATTGCAAATCTATTGGATGTACCGTTTTGTATAGCCGATGCAACGGTATTAACCGAGGCTGGATACGTTGGAGAAGATGTTGAAACCATATTAACTCGATTACTCCAAGCCGCTGATTACAATGTTGAGAAAGCGCAGCGCGGTATTGTGTTTATTGATGAAATAGACAAAATTGCCCGAAAGAAGGATAACCCATCAATCACTCGTGATGTTTCAGGAGAAGGGGTGCAGCAAGCGTTATTGAAATTGCTTGAAGGAACCATTGTTAATGTTCCACCGCAAGGAGGTCGAAAGCATCCAGAACAGAAACTGATTCAATTAGACACTCGTAATATTTTATTTATTTGTGGAGGAGCATTTGACGGAATTGAGAAGTTGATTGCAAATCGCGTGAATAAGTCGACCATTGGGTTTTCTTCAAAAGAGCAACCCAACATTGAGAAATTTGATTTGTTAAGTTACATTTCACCAAGCGATTTGAAGTCCTACGGATTAATTCCTGAGTTAATTGGCCGTTTCCCGGTATTGAGTCATTTACTTCCCCTAGATCGCGCTGCCTTGCGCCGCATCTTAACGGAACCGAAAAATGCCTTGATGAAACAGTTTGTAAAAGTATTTGAATTAGACGGTATTCGTCTGACCTTTGACCAAGCCGTTTTGGATTTTATAGTGGATAAGGCCATTGAATTTGAATTAGGCGCACGGGGCTTACGTTCTATTTGTGAAGCAATTTTCATGGATGCGATGTACGAATTCCCCTCGTCCAATAAGAAAAAGTTCCATGTGACCTTGGATTATGCGGAAACTGTATTCAATAAATCAAAAGTGGGCAGATTATTCGCCGCTTAGTTTATTTTTATTGACTCGTTTATTAACTTTGCACCTCGTTTACAACATTTTACCTTTAACATGAAAACAATTCAGTTTCGAGAAGCTTTAAGAGAAGCAATGTCCGAAGAAATGAGAAGAGATTCTTCCGTATTTCTGCTAGGAGAAGAAGTCGCGGAATACAACGGTGCATACAAAGTTTCCCAAGGAATGCTAGATGAATTTGGTCCGAAACGTGTCATAGACACACCCATCGCTGAATTGGGCTTTGCAGGAATTGCTGTGGGTGCATCCATGAATGGCTTGCGTCCAATCGTTGAATTTATGACCTGGAACTTTGCGATTCTTGCTGCGGATCAAATTATTAATTCTGCGGCTAAGATGTTGCAAATGTCGGGAGGACAATATCACTGTCCAATTGTATTTCGCGGTGGCAATGGAACAGCAGGCCAATTGGCGGCTACACACTCACAAAGTTTTGAGGCATTTTATGCGCATGTGCCTGGATTGAAAGTTATTACCCCTTCAAATCCCGCAGATGCGAAAGGTCTGTTAAAAGCTGCCATTCGAGACGAGGATCCTGTGGTCTTTTTGGAGTCTGAAAAAATGTACGGTGATAAAGGGGAAGTTCCTGAAGGAGAGTATATCATTCCAATCGGTGTGGCTGATGTTAAGCGAAAAGGTACAGATGTCACGATTGTTTCTTTTGGAAAAATCATTAAGGTAGCATTCGCAGCAGCCGAAGAATTAGCTAAAGAGAATATTAATGTTGAAATCATTGACTTGCGCACAATTCGTCCATTAGATTATCATACCATTGTTGAATCGGTTAAGAAAACAAACCGTTGTGTGGTAGTTGAAGAATCATGGCCTTTGGCAAGTATTTCTTCGGAAATAGCGTACCACCTGCAACGCTATGCGTTTGATTACTTGGATGCTCCGGTAGAACGGGTAACACAAACCGATACGCCGTTCGCTTTTTCGCCTACCTTAATAGATGCTGCTTTACCGAATGTTGAGCGAATAATTAAAGCGGTTAAAAGAACTATTTATAGAGCGTCTTAATTTTTAATTAACCGAATTAGACCTACAGTTTTTCCGTCAGATTTAACCTTTACAAGGTATAATCCTTCCTTCAAGCTAACAAGTGAAATTGTACTAATAGGATTATTGGATAGAATAGATTTTCCTGCAAGATCAAGAATTTCTATATTTATTTCACCTGTGAAATTTGTAAATAGTGACACTTCATCTTTTGTTGGATTCGGATAAAGATTGAAATAATACGTTGGATCAAGTAATGATAGCGATTGACAGATTTCATTACTAGTAATCATTGGAGCAAAAAACGTTGCCAATTCAAGTTGTCTAAAATTCATATTATCATAGGCATGACAAGGATTATTCACTTGATCTAAACAGCTCCCTGGTGTAAAGGCAAATTGATTTGGAAAATTGGTCCCTGTGAAATTATTTTGAATGTTATAACCAAGATTTCCTTGATTATTCCAATCACTTATTGCTTGGCTTCCGTGAACAATTGGGGTATTGGCAATTGCGTAACAATTATAGCCATTGGTCATACACCAATCTAGACCCCAAAAAACTTCCTTGCTATCTATTGGCACAATTATATCGCAAGGTTGATGGTAGGAATAAATGGCTGGTTTGGTGATATTGGCAGGATGGTTTATTAATAAGTTGTTAAACATTGCCCCGAACATATTCCCAATTCCTTTAATGGTGTAATTCACTTGTGATGGTTCAATGTTGCCATCAATATCCCCCAAATCCGGACGAGAAATACTTGCTCCGAAAACTTCTCCAACATTATGAGCACAGCTCGACATATTTGCATTTGGTGCAGGCAATGAGGGTAATGCAAAAGTGGATAACGGACGCTCTTGCATGTCGTTCATTAAACCAACTCCCAAGGCTATAAAAGAACCAGCACTTTCCCCAACAAGAAATACGTTATTTGTATCAATAGAGAATTGTTGGTTTCTATTAATTAAATAACGAAGAGCGCCTTTTGCATCTTGAATACCTCGATAATTTGCCCTGACCCATTCCGCTGTATCACTCGCAAATAGACAATTATAGCTTGGGTAATTACAACTCCATGTATTTTCATCAGAAATAAAACCTAAGCGATAAGAAATGCTAGCGGTCACATATCCTCTTCTGGCAAATTCTTTACAATAGTCTTGAACACTTACATCGTTTTTTGAGCCTTGAATAAAAGCACCTCCATGGATAACGATAAGTAATGGCCAGCGTGAAATTTGAGAATTAACTGGGCATTTTGGTTCATATATGTCCATTGCTAAACTGACGGTGTTTCCATTGAAATCGATCGAAGTACCATAAGTTTCATTTAAAGTACTGTCGTAAGTATATTGTTGGTCAATCCATTGCTGACATAATATATTTAAATATGAAAGGAGAAAAATTGGAAGTAAAATAGTTTTCATAATTATTATTAAATGGTAAATAACATTTGAATATACAAAAAAAAAGGGGCCGAAGCCCCTTTTTTTGTGAATCAATCTTGTGATTATAATACCACCAATTGTTTTGTTGCAGATAATCCATTCGGCCCTTTAACAGTAATGATGTAAAGTCCAGCCTCTAGGTTTTGAATTAGCATGCTGTTAAAGTTAGTAACCGGCTTCTCCATAACGATACGTCCAGTTTGTTCAGCCACAATTACTTTGGTTACATTCCCTTTCCATTGTACTTTAGCATCAGCATTGGTTGGATTAGGATATACATTTAAGGCAATCAATCCAAGAGATGATAGGTCTGCAGTAGATTCGTTAGCTACTTCTACGAAGGTACTTGTTGCGCAACCATTTGCATCGGTTGTAATTACACTATACGTTCCTGCAGCTAATCCATATACATCTTCCGTTGTTTGTCCATTGGACCATTCATAAGAGTATCCTGGCGTTCCACCGCTAACATTAAGGTCAATGCTTCCGTCATTGTTTCCAAAATCAGCACTAACGATAGGGTTTATTTCAATAGCTTCTGGTTCATTAATAACATAGGTTCCGCTGGTAGTACATCCATTGGCATCAGTAATTTGTACAGCATACGTTCCTGCACCAAGTGTCGTGTTGCTTTCGGTTGTGAACCCATTACTCCAGTTGTATGTATAGCTAGGATTTCCATCATTCACTGTTAAATTGATTGATCCATTGTTTCCACCAAAGCATGTAACGTCCGTAAGCGTTACCTGTTCGATTACTGGAGAACCATTATTAACTGTAGCTGTTGTATTAATAACACATCCATGGGCATCTGTAATTTGATAGGTATACGTTCCAGAAGTGAGGTCACCAAAATAAAATTCAGCTTGTCCATTACTTGTGTTCACTTGATAAGGTTCTTGACCATTAGAAGGTGAGATGGTTACCGAACCGTTCCCTTCAGTACATGCATTACTAACGATAGCGACTACGTCCATATTTCCTTGCGTTGCAATAGCCATAGATACGGCAGCGTTTGCATTTAATCTACCCGCACCAATGGATCCTGCATACGCTGGATTCAACGCGTCGATATTAACTGAACTTGCTTTTAAAATTTGTTCGATTTCGTCGTTATCAATGCATGGATTTACACTCAACATTAAGGCTACTGTTCCCGTTACAAACGGAGCAGCGTATGAAGATCCAGAGGCTGTAGTGTAGTTAACAGGAGAATCTGAGATATTTACCTTATATCCTGGAGCCGCTAAGTCAACTCTGCTGTTGTGTTGGTGTGTCGTATGCGGATCTCCAATGTTTTCTTCGTGGTTATCGTGTTCTCCAATACTCGTTACAGAAAATACATGGTTGTATGAGGCAGGGTATGCTAGTGCGGATGGGTCACCACAGGTTGTTCCATTTCCAGCTGCGGCAACTATAAATGTCCCATTTGCATATACTTCATCAATCACATCTTGTTCAAATTGGCTGAATGAACAACCCGAGAACCAACTCACATTGATAACATCAATTCCTGCGTAAGTAGCCAATAACAGTTGATTAAAATCCATTTCATAGAATGCAATGGAAGAATTAAAACCAATCGAACTAACTCCTACCATATTATCTGTCTTACCAGCAGCAATTATCGCTACTGCTGTTCCATGTTCAGCCGGTAAGGTGTTGTGGTAGTCATAATACGTGATTTTCCCGGCTAATTCTTCGTGGTATGGGTTTAAGTTTTCATCGCTGATACCAACTATGATTCCTGCATTAGATTGTGTTTGATTCCAAGCTTGTGGCGCTTTAATTAGGTCCAATGCATAATTGGTACTAAACACAGCGTTATAATCATTTGGAACATACAAGGTTTTGTATTCCGGTGCTCTTTCGATTTCAGCAATAACACCTGGAAAGTTTCTAAGCGTATTTTCTAAGGTTGAAACGTCGCACGCACAATTGAATTCATAAACGCTTTGTAATTTTTCATTTTTTGAATTTGAAAGGGCCTGATGAACTTCACTCACCCCAATTTGATTCAATGCATTTGCGAATGATGGGTTTGTTGACCCTATGCTCCCGTTGTCTAATACACGCGGTGTGCTTTGAGTGTCTGAGATTCGAGCCCAAATTCTTGAGTTTTGCGCTTCTGCAGTAAAACTGCTAATTCCGATTAACCCGGTTAATAGGATGCTTAAGTTGATTTTTGTTTTCATGGTTATATTTTTTTAAGTGGTTTCTGAGACAAAGATGAAGACCATTTAAAAAGGGTAGGGAATTCCATGTCAACTTGTACACAAATTACACCTTGTTACGTGGGTGTGTTTACGCAGTTTTGTGGATAAGGCTACGCGTAACTACTTAGTTACTAGTTATTTTTGAGCTGTTCGGTATAGGAAAAATGCAATGATCCCAAACAGTAAATTCGGCGTCCATACAGCGATTATCGCGGGTAGACCAACATTCAATGCAGCAACAGCCATTACTTTCATGGCAAAAATGTAAACAAATACAAATCCGAGCCCAATGGCTATGTTCAAGCCAATGCCCCCTCGTTTTTTGCGTGATGCTACCGAAACACCGATTATGGTTAGAATATACGTAGCAAACGGATAAGATGTTCGTTGATGCATTTCAATTTCATAATAAGGCACCCTCGAAGAACCCTTCATTTTTTCTCGTTTTATCAGTTGAGCCAATTCCGGGTATGTCATGGTTTCGGCTACATTTTCTCGCTGCGCCATTTCATCAATTGAAAAACTAAGCACCGTATCCATACTGGATCGGTATTGTACCTTGCCTTTTGGGAAGCCGATCTCTTTGATGTAAACATTTTTCAAGGTCCATTGCGTAGTTCCTGGACGATTAATCGCCTCGTTTGCTTTTAAAAAGAAGATGGGTTGACTGGAATCACCCCACTGTTGTACTATAAAGTTAGTTACTTTCCCAGCCTCATTTGTGTAATTGGAAAAGTACACTGAAGTATTCCCTGGATAATCCGCATGGTAATTTTCAACCATCATCACGTCCCGGTAATATTTTTCTTCAAAACCAAGCCTCAGTTTATTCGCATTCGGAACAATAAAGTGATTCAACAGCAGCGAAAGGAGCATAAGTATGGTCGCTGCGATCATATATGGCCTGATGAAACGAGCTATTGGTTTACCTGAAAACCACATCGGAATCAATTCGGTGTCTTGCGCTAATTTCGCCGTAAACCATATCACGGAGATGAAAATGATCATGGACGAGAACATGTTGCCATGAAACAATAAGAAGCTCAAATAATATTCGAAAATTATAGCGCTGACAGGTGCGTTGTTAGAAATAAACTCACTTAATTTTTCCGATATATCGAACACCATCGCAAAAAGCATGATGATACCCAACATGAAAAAGAAGGTGCTTAAAAACTTCCGAATGATGTATTTATCAAGAATACTTAACATTATAAGCGTCTCGTTAACATTGGGATCAACTCAGTTTTCCAGGATAAAAATTCACCTGTGGCAATTTTGTTTCGAGCTTCTTCCATGAGTGATAGGAAAAAAGTAAGGTTGTGCAGGGTGGCAATCTGCATTCCTAAGTTCTCTTGTGCCTTAAATAAATGTCGTAAGTAGGCTTTCGTGTACACATGATCCGCCCAAAGCCCTGTGCTGCTGTCGATTGGACCAAAATCAAGTTCCCACTTTTTGTTCTTTATGTTGATTGTACCTTCTTTGGTGTAAAGTAAGCCATGACGTGCGTTTCGGCTGGGTAATACGCAGTCGAACATGTCGATACCAAGCCCAATGCATTCCAATAAATTCCATGGGGTACCAACGCCCATGAGATAGCGCGCCTTTTCGTGGGGCAATACATCAGTTACAATGTTGGTCATATCATATAGCTCATGCTCTGGTTCGCCAACAGATAAGCCCCCAATGGCAATACCGACATCCCCGAAATCCGACATATATTCAGCGGATTCGATTCGTAGGTCTTTATATACAGAACCCTGTACAATTGGAAACAAGGTTTGTTGATGCCCATATTTAGGGGAGGTGTTGTCAAATTGATTAAAACATCGCTTAAGCCATTCATGTGTTAATGCTAAGGAGTTTTTTGCATAACCATAGTCACATGGGTAGGGTGTGCATTCGTCAAAGGCCATAATGATGTCTGCACCAATGGTACGTTGAATATCAATAGCAAATTCAGGTGTGAAAAAATGATAACTCCCGTCCAAATGACTTTGGAATTTCACGCCTTCTTCCATAATTTTCCTTGTGCCTGCAAGCGAATATACTTGGTACCCACCGCTGTCAGTAAGAATCGGACGTTCCCAATTCATGAATTTGTGTAATCCTCCTGCAGCTTCCATGACCTCCATTCCTGGCCGCATGTATAAATGGTAGGTGTTCCCTAAGATTATTTGTGCCTTAATGTCTTCCCTTAATTCTTGTTGGTGAATTCCTTTTACTGTAGCCGCTGTACCAACCGGCATGAATATCGGGGTTTCAATGGTTCCGTGGTCCGTGTGTAAACGGCCGAGCCGAGCTTTAGTGGAAGTATCGGTATGAAGTTTTTCGAAGTGCATAAGCGTGTTGATAAAAACACGATCCAAAGATACAGCTATTTACGTTCTCACCCCATCTTTGCATTCTCGAATTAACGCATATGAACTTAGCATCATTTAATATGTCAGGAATTAATCAGTGGATTTTTATCCTTTTTATCGGTGCCTGGGGTATTCAGTTTGCATATTTAGTGTTCATTCACCTCCGTTTTATTTTGTTTCGTTCAAGCCCAATTGACCCAAATGGACAATACCCTCCACTCAGTGTAATTGTTGCGGCTCGTAATGAATCGGAGAACTTGTATGAGTTAATTCCCTTGATATTAGAACAAGATTATCCAAATTTCGAGATCATCGTAGTGAATAATCAATCAATGGATGACAGTAAGTGGCTTTTAAAAGCATATCAGAGACAATATCCAAACATCCATGTGGTCGAACTTGAAAAAAATCAACACCTTCGTCCAGGAAAGAAATTACCACTTACCCTGGCTGTTCGTGCGGCTAATTTTGATCATTTTATCTTTACCGATGCCGATTGTAGGCCTACCTCAAAGCATTGGTTAAAAACAATGGCCAAAGGCTTTTCTTCCTCCACAGAAATTGTATTGGGTTACGGGCCATACGTCGTAGAAAAAGGCTTCCTTAATCGCCTAGTCCGTTTTGATACCGCTTGGATTGCGATGAATTATTTTTCTTTTGCATTAAGTGGTTTGCCATACATGGGGGTGGGGAGAAATTTAGCCTATTCAAGAAAAGCATTTGAGTCTGTCGGTGGATTTAAGTCACATTATTACATTGTTTCCGGAGACGATGATTTATTTATTCAACAAGCTGCTAAAAATCGAAATTATACCATTGCGATAGAAGAAGAATCTTTTTGTCCCTCGGCACCAGAAACTACATGGAAACGTTGGGTGTATCAGAAAAGACGTCATTACAGTACCTCTTCGCATTATAACGTTATTAAAAAATCGTTGTTAGGAATATATCCCGTAAGCTTGTTTTTACTTTTGATTTCCTTTATTTCTTTGCTCCTGACAAATACCATGATTTGGGTGTCGGTTGGGTTGTTTTTCGGGTTAATCCTGGTGAAATGGCTCATACAAGGAAGGGGATTGTTCAAATTGAAAGAAAAGGGCTTGGCTTGGTTCTTTCCGTTTTGGGACTTCTTTTATGCGATATTCATACCCTTGGTGTTTTTGTTATTGAATCGAAAACCTAGAAACAAATGGTAGAATTTGAACACCTGTCGGACAAAGCAAAGCAGGATTTAACGCTTGTAGAACGTGCTAAACAAGGAAACCAAGCGGCATTTGCTTCTTTAATGGATCGCTACCGAGAATCTATTTATTTCATGATGCTTAAAATGGTAAAGAATTCTGATGATGCAGAAGATCTAACCATAGAAGCCTTCGGTAAAGCGTTTAACCGTATTGATCAATATTCTCCAAGTTTTGCGTTCAGTACATGGTTGTTTAAAATTGCTTCTAATAATTGCATCGATTTTATTCGTAAGAAACGCATTCAAGTGCTTTCTATGGATCAGGGAATAGCTACTTCAGATGGCGGTTCGATTCGAATTGACGCGAAAGCCCAAGTGAATAATCCGGAGGAGTCGATGATGCACGATCAAAAGGTAATTCACATGCGCCTATTGGTGAGTAAGTTAAAACCTCGTTACCGTCAACTCGTAGAAAAACGCTATTTCGAAGAATTATCTTACGAAGAAATCGCAGACGAATTAAACCTTCCATTGGGAACAGTAAAAGCACAATTATTCCGAGCGCGTGACTTCCTTGCAGGAATGATGGACAAAACTAAGGACTCGATTTAATGCAGTGGAACGGATTAGTCATTATTTCCCATCCTTAAGTACACTTCAAGTAGCGCAGTTTTCAAAACTTCTAAACCTTTACACGATTTGGAATAATCAAATCAATGTGATTTCAAGAAAGGACTTAGATAATTTTTACGAACGTCATGTGTTACATTCCTTAGGAATTGCTAAAGTATATTCATTTCAGCCAGGAACTACGGTGCTCGATGTGGGCACGGGGGGTGGTTTCCCAGGAATACCTTTAGCCATTCTGTTTCCTGAAACAAACTTTGTATTGGTTGATTCTATTGGTAAAAAGATTAAAGTGGTTAATGAGGTGGCAACGGCCTTGGGATTAACCAATGTTCAAGCCCATCATTTAAGAGCAGAACAAGTAAAAGGAACCTTTGATTTTGTTATATCAAGAGCAGTTACCGCCATGCCGGTATTTGTTGAGTGGGTAAAAACCAAGATTAAAAAAGGTAAGGCGTCCGATGGATTTTCAAACGGTATTTTATACCTAAAGGGAGGAGATTTGACGGAAGAATTTAAAGGCCTTCCGGGTAAATTCAAAGAATATCCGTTGTCTAACTATTTTTCAGAAGATTTTTTTGAGACTAAAAAAGTAATTCACTGGGTTAGTTGATGCTTAATCTTGGCTTGTATTTCTTCACAATCGCTCAGTAAAAAGAAACTCCCCGTAACAAGTATAGCTTGATGTTCTTTTCGATGCGCTAAACCTGCATGAATGGCTTGATTTACTTGTTCAAACCGCTCAGTCTTTTTTAACTTTAATTCGTCGATCATTTGCTTTAAATGGTTGCCTCGATAACTCCTGGGGTTAGTAAATCCACAAAAATACCAGGCATCAATTACCTCGTTAAACGCTGATAAATGCGCTAAGGATTTATCATTCGACGCCCCGAATATGACAATAGGGTTTGAAATTCCCATACCTGCTAACGACTCCATAGTTGTTTTAATGCCATCTGCATTATGAGATGCATCATACCATAGGTTTTGATAACGTTCAGACGGAAAGAGTCTTCCAATAAATCCGGTATGGTTGAATAGGTTTAACCATGTTTCTTGGACATTAATTGCTCGGGTGTCGATGCCGAGGATATTCAATGCATTCAAGGCTAACCCCGCATTTTTTCGTTGATAGCTTGGAAGAATTTCAGTTGGGTCGTTAATCCGTTCGTTTGAGAAAACAATGGGGGCGTTTAGTGAACGTGCTTTTTGTTGAAATATCTCAGCCAATTCATCCCGTTCTTCTCCACAAAGGACCGGTACTGAAGCTTTAATGATTCCTGCTTTTTCCAATGCGATTTCCGCCAAGGTATTTCCCAAAAAGGCTTGATGGTCAAATCCAATGTTGGTAATGACAGCCAGTAGGGGAGTCACTACATTTGTAGCATCAAGTCTGCCGCCCATACCAGTTTCAAGGATTACATAATCGCACTGCGCGTTATTGAAATGTACCAAGGCCATGGCTAAGGTGATTTCAAAAAAGGACAGATCTGCTTCGTATGCTCGAACCTCTTGACAAAATTCAATCACTTCAGCTTCCTTAATTGCTTTCCCATTCACGCGAATTCGCTCCCGGAAATCTACCAAGTGTGGAGAAGTAAAAAGTCCAACACGGTATCCGGTTTGTTGCAGAAAACTACTTAGGAAAGCACACGTCGAACCTTTACCGTTCGTTCCTGCTACGTGAATGAACTTAAGTTTAGTTTCAGGATTCCCAACTTTGGTTAGTATTGATCGGGTATTTTCAAGCCCGGGTTTGTAGGCTGAAGCACCTAAGTTTTGATAGGATGGAAATTGGTTGAATAACCATTCCGTGCAATCGGTGTACTTATTGAGCATTCACTTTAACCGTCAGATAACAATACGCCGGTCTACCTTCAGGGTCTTTTTTGTATTTCACTTGGCGTATAACTTGACGTATTACATCATTGATAATCGATTGATCGGTGGTAGTTGTCTTACTTTTAATGCAAACGGCAGTTGAAACACCACCCTCTCCTGAAACGGTTAATTTTAAATGGATTTTTAAATCAACATCTGTATTATATTTCGGTAGCACAGGATCGTTAATTCGTATTCTTGATTTACCGTCCCCAAATCCATCTCCTTCGCCATCACCTTCACCTCCGGTACCACGACCATTTCCATCAAACGGACCATTACCTCCTCCTTTTCCACCGCCATTTCCGCCATCACCGAAGGGATTGTTGGCACGGGTAGGTGAGCTCGATGGGTTATTCGGGTTATTGCCAACCGTATGATTAGAGTTTCCGTTTTGGATTGGGGTGTTCCCTCGATCCGTTACTGTTCGCTCGGTTTGCTCCATTGGTTCTGTTCGTTCATCCATCGCAGGGGTTCCGCCGCCTTTCGCTGAACCGCCATCGGCAATAAACAACTCATCTAATGGGATTTCATCCAATATTTCATCCTGAACTACCAAGTGATTCGCGAGCGGTGGATCCGAAGGTTTTAACTTGGATAGAAATAAGAAAGAAAATAAACACAAGGCTAAAATGCTGCCACTGGAAAGCACGGCACTTAGTCGTTTTTCTTCTGGAAGGCTATCAATGTTCCAATAAAGGGTTGTTGCATTTGTTGTCATAGGTTCTTATATCGTTTTTTCCGCTAAAAAGTTACAGGCTTATCCACATAAAAATGAAACCGATTAAATATCCTAAAAGGGCTAATGGGGCAATGTTTTTAAGGTACCAACTAAAACTAATTTTTTCCAGTCCCATGGCAACAACTCCAGCAGCCGAGCCGATGATTAGTATGGAGCCTCCAGTGCCTGCAGTGTAGGCGAGTAAATGCCAAGTAGCATGATCAATCGGATAGCTAAACATTCCCATGGCACCTGCAACTAACGGGACATTATCAATTACGGCAGAGGCAAGACCCAAGATTCCCATAAAGAGTGGTGTGGAAATTCCTGCATTTTGTACGCTTTGTCCTAAATTGAAAATAAATCCAATGGATTCAAGCGCCGCTACGGTTAATAAAATCCCAAGAAAAAAGAGAATCGTTGGTAATTCTACCTTTTTAAGGGATTTCATGGTCGGACTTTGTGGGGTTAAATCAGATGTTACTTCCGTGAGTGTGAAGTTTCGCTTGGTTTTGATTTCGGCGTACAGTGCGAATAGGCAAAGTGCGAGCAACATGCCCATGTAAGGGGGAATATGAAGTATCGATTTTAGTAACGGAACCGATAAAAATAACAGTACCCCAAGAATGAATTCTATTTTTCCGTTGGTATTTTCTGGTTTTTCTGTAAGTAGTATTTCACCTTTAAATGCAGGAATAAAACGCGCTACTAAAAGCGGAAAACCAATCGATAAGACGGAAGGAATAAAGGTGTTTATTATCAGCGGAGTGGTACTCACTTTATGTCCGATCCACAGCATGGTAGTAGTAACGTCACCAATCGGAGACCAAGCGCCACCAGCATTCGCTGCAATGACAATAAACCCGGCAAACCATAAACGGTCGGTTGGGTCAGTAATGATTTTGCGATATATTGCAATCATCACTAAGGTCGCGGTCAGGTTGTCAATTACGGCCGAAAGAAAAAAGGCGAAAGTGCAAAGTAACACCAATAAGTTCCATTTCTTTTTCGCCTTAAAAAATCCCTGCACCGCATCGAATCCATTGAAATGGTCAATCAATTCAACTAAGGTCATGGCACCAATGAGAAAGACCACGATTTCAGCTGTTTTGCTTAAGTGATGCTGCAGCGCCTCATTAATGAGTGCTGTTTTTTCGCTTGTATTTCCAACCAAATCAGGTACAAATCCCAATTTAGAAAGCAGGAGCTCAGCAGAACTCGGATCTAACCATTGTGGAATGTAATTAGGGAAGACAAATAGGAGTCCCCATGAAAGTACCATCATCAAAATGGCTGGAATCATTTTATCAATCCGATGCCAATGTTCGGTTGAGATAAATACGTATCCAACGATAAAGATGAATAGTAAGTAGACTGTCATTATGGAGCGAGTTGTGTCAATGCGATTTCAAAAGCGGTTTTCGCTAAATTTTTGGTATTGGAATTGGCTGCATGCACTTTCTTCAAGGCATTGCCGATAATTTCTGCGGTATCCTCAAAAATTAGTGCCTCATCAATTTCTTCCAAGTCGTTACTCATGAGGTACGCAAACACCCTAGCCATGCCACAATTCGCGATAAAGTCAGGAATCAAGGCCAGGTGCTCATCGGCATATCCTGCAATCGGACCAAAGAAAATCTCAGGGTCAGCAAAAGGAACATTCGCACCCGATGAAATAACCGAAACGCCCGCATTAATTAAACGTTCTAATTGATTTTGATTCAACATGCGGCTACCCGCACAAGGAACAAAGACATCCGCTTCGACATCCCATATTTTTTCATTGATCTCTTCATATGAAAGTAAGTTCGGATGGGCTAGTGCATTACCATTTTTCGTGATAAATAAGTGGCGGATTTCTTCAAAGGAGAACCCTTCAGGTTGAATTAATCCCCCAACACGGTCAATGATTCCTACAATCTTAGCTCCTTTTTGAGCTAAATAAAATGCCGCGGCTGACCCAACATTTCCCCATCCTTGAATTATTACTTTTTTCCCTGATAACGATCCTCCCCAAATTGCATAATATTGGTCAATCGAAACACAAACACCATATCCCGTAATCATATCGGCGACCAGGTAGTTTTTGGAGGTATCTGGACTGTATGTTTCTGAACTTAAGGTATGTGAAACTCCTTTTTGTAATTGCCCGATGCGATGAATTTTTTGGTTGGAATTCGGCTGAAAATGACCGTTGAATACTCCTTCTTGCGGATGCCATACGCCGTTGGCTTCGGTAATCGGAATTACTTCATGGATTTCATCTACGTTTAAGTCTCCACCGGTTCCATAATAGGTTTTTAGTAAGGGCGCAACCGCCGCAAACCAGCGCTTCAA
>JBEGMB010000060.1:0-4755 GCA_041183245.1 Bacteroidota bacterium | reverse complement strand
TTGTGGAAGGATGCCATCAAGCACTCGAACGTCTTCAAGTAGAATACATCGACTTATTTTTCTGTCACCGTCCTGATAAATCTACGCCCATTGAGGAAACGGTTTGGGCCATGCATAACTTAATCACTCAAGGCAAAATTTTATATTGGGGAACTTCGGAATGGAGCGCGCAAGAAATCATGGAAGCGCATGTATTTGCCAAGCAAAACCATTTGATTGGACCAACCATGGAACAACCCGAATACAATTTATTTTGCAGGCACAAGGTAGAAGTTGAATTCGAACAAATCTACAAAACCATGGGCCTTGGCACCACCATTTGGTCGCCACTTGCATCCGGTGTATTAACGGGTAAGTACAACCATGGAAATCCTACAGATACGCGCTTAGGAATAGAAGGGTTAGAATGGCTTCGCGACAAGAATGTAACACCAGAACGTATTGAAAAAGCGAGAAAACTAGAAGTAATAGCCGCAGACCTTGGTACCACTATGGCAAAATTAAGCTTGGCTTGGTGTCTTCAAAACCCAAATGTTAGTACCGTGATTTTAGGGGCGAGTAATGAAAACCAGCTTAAGGAAAACCTAGCAGCAATGGAAATCCAATCCTTGCTAAGCCAAGAGGTAATGTTGCACATTGAAGAAGTTATGCAGAATAAGCCTCTTCGACCTGATTATTAAAACAAAAGCAAAAAAAACTTGTTTCATCCCTTTACCCATAATAAAAACACATGATTCAAACAGATATAATCATCATAGGTGCAGGACCTGTTGGACTATTCACAGTATTTGAGGCAGGGCTTCTCAAATTACGTTGTCATTTAATCGATTCTTTACCTCAACCTGGGGGACAATGTTCTGAAATCTATCCTAAGAAACCAATCTACGATATCCCGGGATTTCCAGAAATTTTAGCAGGGGACTTAATTGATAATTTAATGAAGCAAGCGGCCCCATTTAAACCAGGGTTTACCTTGGGTGAGGCGGCCTTATCGATTGACAAATTGGAAGATGGAACCTTTAACGTAACTACGGTAAAAGGAACAATACACAATGCACCAATTGTTATTATTGCTGGAGGACTGGGTGTTTTTGAACCGAGAAAACCACCGATTGAAAACATTACTCAATTTGAAGACAAGGGGGTTGAGTATATCATTCGCGACCCTAAGTTTTATCAGGATAAGGCGTGTGTTATTGCTGGTGGAGGAGACTCTGCATTGGATTGGTCGATTTTTTTGGTAGAGAACAATATTGCGTCGAAGGTTTCCTTAGTGCATCGAAGCGCTTCGTTTCGGGGGCATTTAGATTCGGTTCAAAAAGTAATCGACCTGGCTGAGCAAGGGAAAATCGATTTAATTACAGAGGCAGAGGTTACAGGATTAGCGGGTAACGACACCCTAGAAGAAGTGATTATAACTCATCAACAGCAGGGTGAAATCCGAAGAACGGTAGACCATTTCATTCCGCTTTTTGGCTTAAAACCTAGCTTAGGTCCTATTGCTGACTGGGGACTAGAAATAGAAAAAAATGCCATCAAGGTAAACACCTTAGACTATTCTACGAATATCCCAGGAATATATGCCATTGGTGATGTAAATACCTATGAAAATAAATTAAAGTTAATCCTTTGTGGTTTTCATGAAGGTACACTTGCCGTGCAATCAGCATTTGCACGCATACATCCAGAAAAAAAGAACGTCCTTAAGTACACCACAGTCAACGGAGTACAAGGATTCTGATACGCATGAAAAACAAATCCATCAGCACAGTTATCATTCTGGGAGCACTTTCCATGCTTTCAATTTTGATAATTCAGTTGTTATGGGTTGGACGCACGATAGAAACACAAAAGGTAAGCCTCGCCATTCAACAAAAAGAAGATAGCCTGAACCTCAAGGAATTTCAAGACCATGTGCACAGCTCGTTAATGAATGTATTATCTACTATTCAAAAAAGAGATGGGGATCAATCGGATATGTATGGTGCGGTAAGGCAGATTTCAAACAACCATTTCACGGTGGATTTTAATGAAGAATTACAGCCTTTTTATCTAGAGACCTTACTCAAGAAGGAGTTTTACATTCAAAACATTCATAGAGATTTTTACTATGGTATTTATGATTGTTTTACAGACTCCATTGTACTAAGCAATCGTGTACGATACAAGAAAGACTCAATTTATGTTACGGATGTAGTTTCCAGCAATGAGATTACACCAGAGAAATTGAACTTAACTAAAGACGGACATTATTTCACTGTGTATTTCCCCAACCTAGAACTTGGTGATATCGAGCCCCAAAATGATTATTCACCGTGGATATACCTCACCCTTATGCTGGTGGTTATTGCCATATTCTTCGCGTTTAGCGTAACGGTGATCATGCGACAATATCGCTTGGCCGAGGTAAAAACCGACTTCATCAATAACATGACGCACGAACTTAAAACACCAATTTCCACCATAAGCTTATCTGCAGAAATGATGATGAGGCTGCCGGAAATCACCTCTGAGCAAGTACACAAATACGCTGGTATTATTTTTAAAGAAAACAAGAGACTCGAACACCAAGTGGAACGGGTATTGAACGTAGCCAAACTAGATAAAGATCAGGTAATATTGAATAAGGACCGATTTGATGTCAATGAATTGTTGGATGAAGTGAAGGAGAACTTTGAGCTGCATCACCTCGAAAAAGGGGGAATAATCAATATTGAACCAAATGCAACAAATCACATTATTCAAGCTGATGCGGTTCATCTCACAAACGTGATTTATAATCTATTGGAAAATGCAGTAAAATATTGTGAGTCCATTCCAAACATTACGATTCAAACAAAAAACGATAAAAACGGCATTTGGATTGAAATTGAGGATAATGGAATAGGAATAAAAAAAGAAAATCTCTCCTTAATATTCGACAAGTTCTATCGCGTGCCTACTGGTAATTTACACAATGTTAAAGGGTTCGGACTTGGATTGTACTATGTGAAGTTGATTGTGGATGCACACGGAGGAAAAGTTAATGTAAAAAGCACCCCAGGAAAAGGCACCACCTTTTCCTTATTTTTTCCTTGATTTCTTTAATACGGTATTGGGCTGAGGAAAAACCCCGATGCGGGTTAGTTCCTTGTTTTTTGTATTAAACACTAAATCTTCGGTAAATAAAGAATTGGGGGATAATACCTGAATTTTCCATCGTTTGGCCTTACCCTTACCTTCCTTGCGTATTGTTTTCACCTTCCCATCCACAACAGGACAGAGTTTTGGAGACTGATAACAAACACTGATTGACGTGCGAGTAAGCTCAATGATCATAGACGCAGGCAATACGGAAGACACTTGACCGGAGGTCTCAATGGCATAGGCTGGCTGGCTTCCCGTATACACTCCACAAAGCTTTTTAGGAATCTTTACCGTAGGCTGAGCATTGACTGTTAGGTACAACAAACTCAGTAACGCGATAAACGGGCCATACTTCATGCAACGAAAGTAAGTAAATTCAAGATTGTTTATTATACCGTTAATAAAATCATTGCATCAATACCAACGCGTTTTTTATAAAATCCTACCTTCGTGCTATCATGGAACAATACCACAACCTCTTAAAACACATCCTAGAAAATGGGGTAAAAAAGGAAGACCGAACAGGCACTGGGACCTACTCCGTTTTTGGGCATCAAATGCGGTTTAATCTCGCAGATGGCTTTCCACTCGTGACAACTAAAAAACTTCATCTTCGCTCAATTATTCATGAACTGCTCTGGTTTTTACAAGGAGATACAAATATTAAGTACTTAAAAGATAATAATGTGTCGATCTGGGATGAATGGGCAGATGAAGAGGGTAATCTTGGGCCTGTATATGGTTATCAGTGGCGTTCATGGCCTACCCAAGACGGGGGGCATATAGACCAAATTTCCCAAGTGGTAGAACAGATTAAAAAAAATCCAGATTCTCGGCGCTTGCTCGTTTCTGCTTGGAACGTATCATGCGTGAATGATATGGCCTTACCACCTTGCCATACGATGTTTCAGTTTTATGTAGCCGAAGGCAAACTTAGTTGTCAACTGTACCAACGAAGTGCGGATACTTTTTTAGGTGTACCTTTTAATATCGCCTCATATGCATTACTTACCTTAATGATGGCTCAGGTTTGTGATTTACAACCCGGTGAGTTTATCCATACCTTTGGAGATGCACACCTTTACACGAATCATATTGAGCAAACCAAGCTTCAACTTTCAAGGGAATGCAAACCCTTGCCGACGATGAAAATCAATCCAGAAGTGAAGGATCTTTTTTCATTTAAATATGAAGATTTCGAATTAGTGAATTACGACCCACATCCACACATTAAAGCCGCAGTAGCCGTATGACAAAACTTGCATTAATTGTGGCCATGGATGAGGAACGAGGCATTGGAAAAGACAATGACCTGATGTGGAATCTTCCGAATGACATGAGATTTTTTAAAGAAATGACCAATGGTCAAATCGTAGTGATGGGTAGAAAAAATTACGACTCCATCCCAGAACGTTATCGACCCTTACCCAATCGCGAGAATTGCGTCATTACAAGAAACTCAAGCTTTGAAGCGCCAGGATGCAAGGTCTTTCATACCTTACAGGATTGCATCGATACGTATAAAGATGACGAGCGGACTGTATTTATTATTGGTGGCGGGGAAATTTATCGCTTAGCCTTGGAGACGCTCTCACTGGATGAATTATACATTACGGAAATAGACCACAC
>JBEGMB010000059.1:0-10112 GCA_041183245.1 Bacteroidota bacterium | reverse complement strand
GGTCCATATGTAGTGAATTATCAATTTGACCGTTACAACTTAACCGAATTTTCTAAAAATAAATTAAAAGAAGTTATTCAAGTAATGAATGATAATCCAAGTTTGAAAATAGAAATCCGTTCGCATACAGACAGCCGCGGACCAGCTATTTACAATCAGTGGTTATCCGATATGCGTGCAAAAACGGCCATGAATTATATTAAATCGTTTGTTGTTAATCCCGATCGTATTACAGCAAAAGGTTTTGGGGAAACTGAATTACTCAAACCATGCGGTGATGGTGTGACGTGTTCTGATGCCGACCATTTAGCGAATCGACGTACGGAGTTCATCATCTTGAAATAAGCGTTGAATGCGTCTTAACTTAACGAAACCCCTATGTTTCTTTGATTTAGAAACAACGGGAATACAACTAACAAAAGACCGCATTGTACAACTTGCTGCAGTTAAGTTATTTCCTGATGGGCAACGTGAATCAAGAAACTACCTCGTTAATCCTGAGATCAATATCCCTGATGATATTGCTGCAATTCATGGGATTACGAACGAAATGGTGAAAGACGCACCAAAATTAGCCGACCTCGCAAGCGAAATCATTGAGTTTATTGGAGATTCCGATTTAGCAGGGTACAATTCTAATAAATTCGACATTCCCTTCATGGTGGAAGAATTCTATCGGGTTGGACAACCCTTTCCCATGGAAGGTAGAAATTTTGTAGATGTTCAGAACATCTTCCATAAAATGGAACAACGAACCTTGGCTGCAGCCTACCAGTTTTATTGCGGTAAATCCATGGAAAACGCGCACGATGCATTATATGATACGGAAGTCACCCTGGATGTTTTTCTTGCACAACTATCCCGTTATGAGCAGCTTTCACCTGAAATCCCCGCCCTTGCCTCATTTTCAAGTAACAGTCCATTGGGGGCTGTAGATTTTGCCGGAAGGTTGGCCAAGAATCAAGCAGGTGAAATCATGTACAACTTTGGTAAGCACAAAGGGAAAACAGTTGAAGCGGTCATGAAAATAGAACCCGGGTATTACGGTTGGATGTTAGATGCTGATTTCCCTTTCCAAACCAAGGATTGCTTGCGCGCGGAGGTGAGTCGCCTAAAAGCACTGAAAGAATCGAATAAAGAAGCTGGTTTTCAAGATAAACTCAACCAATTATCATCGAAATTCAATAAAAAATGAAAATCATTTGTATTGGACGAAACTATGCGGATCACGCGGCAGAGATGAAAGCGGAACTTCCTAGTGCCCCCGTATTTTTCATGAAACCTGACACCGCACTCTTAAAAGACAATGTCTTTTATTTTCCTGGATTCACCAATGAAATCCATTATGAATGCGAATTGGTGGTGAAAATCGACCGGGTAGGCAAACACATCGATCCGGCTTTTGCGCATAAATATTACAGCAGTGTTGGACTTGGAATTGATTTTACAGCCCGCGACCTTCAAGCTGAATGCAAAGCCAAGGGACTTCCATGGGAACTCGCGAAAGCCTTTGATCAAAGCGCAGTGGTTTCATCTCAATGGCTTCCAATTACCCCGAAGGAATTTGATTCCCTTTCCTTTGAATTTCATCAAAATGGCGTACTCAAACAGCATGGGAATCCAACGATGATGTTATTTAACATCGACCAAATCATCGCGTATATCTCAAAATTTATCACGCTAAAAACAGGAGATTTAATCTTTACCGGAACTCCAGCAGGTGTTGGTCCGATTGCTATAGGCGATGAATTAGTAGGCACCTTGAACGGAAATGAAATGTATCGAATTTCGGTAAAATAAGGGCCTAGCGTCTCGTAAATTCAATTAAAGTTTCACAACTCTTCCAATCGGTTTTCCCGCATGATATATGAGGTAAACCCCCTGTTTAACATCCGTTAAAGGAAAGGTACAGTCCATAGAATCACAGGTATAATCGAGTATGCACTTTCCTGAAAGGTCAAGCATGGTAATTCTACCCAAATTCACCGATGATTTAACGGTGATGTAATTGCGCGTAGGATTAGGGTACAAGGTAATGGTAGGGTCAACTAATTCGGTTTGACTTAAATTACTTCCAAGTTCATGCTCTAATCGAAATATCCCGCCCAAATCTTGTCCAACATAGAGATCTAAACGACCATCGTGATCGACATCATCCACTGCAACTGCGGAAAATGAACCGAGTTCCATTCCAAGAAAAGGAAAGGCACGAAGGTTAAAGGTATCGCTTAGGTGATTATCAATGCTGTCATAAAACCGGATTTTTCCGTCATAGGCACCGACCATGGCATAGGTAGTATCTTGCCAGCGGAAAAAATGGGGTTGCGGAAACCCATCCGGAGTGCTTGTAGCGATGTCAATACCCCCAAGTGTTGCATCGACTAAGGTAAAGGATGGGAGCGCTACAGTTCCAGTATTTTGAAAATATTGAAGCGTTCCTGTTTTTTCACCAATGATCAAATCCAACACGTTATCTTTATTCAAATCAAATAATTGTGGCCCAGCAAACTGTCCAACATCAATCCCTTGGAATTGGGTTTGGGCCGCACCAAAAACCGGGGAAGCACCTGTACTTTGATTGGGATAATATCGTAATGATCCATCCTCAAGTCCTAAAATTAATTCAGGCCTCCCATCCCCCGTTAAATCTCCGAAGGTTGGCATGATTCGAAACCCAAGGTTCGCTTGACTTAAATTCAAAAAATCATTATCTACAAAGGTAAATACCGGATTAGCTAAGGTCCCCGTATTTTTATAATAGGCGATTCGAGATTCGGTTAAAAGCGTTTGTTTGTATGCAAAATAATTAGCCACGAACAAATCAGGCAAGCCATCATTGGTGACATCAGCAAACACAGGAACGGATCCAATGCCGTGTTCAATCATATCGCGTTGCAGGAAGGCATCAGTTTCATAAATAAAATTGGGTACGTTAAGTGACCCTTGATTTTTGTATTTCCATACACTCTGTTCATTCTCCGACGTGCCTTTAGCATTCGGACTGCAAAGCAAGTCCTTCTTTCCATCAAAATCCACGTCCAAATAAAAAGCACCAGGAAACAACTGAAGGTCTAAGGATACTGAGTTTGAAGGGAAATTTGGGTCGACTGTGACCATCTGCGAATTGGTATTCGGATTTGTTCCGCCATTAATCAACTTATTCAAATTTCCATAGGCAACATCCCCAATCAATAAATCAAGCACGCCACTGTTATCAAAATCAAGGGCCAGTAAGGTAGAGCCAGCATGTGCTTTTTCGTCTACTTCAGGTTTTGTAATTACCGGTAATTGCGGATTGGGCACATTTCCTGTGGTGCATAAACTTCCGGAATCGAACAAGGTAATTGCATTCGAAGTAACTTCTTCTCTGAACCCTCCCCAGCATTTATTTTTAAGGACATAAATCAAGCTGTCGCAATGACCATAGAGTTCTTTAGACATGTTCTTATGATACTCCACATGATCCCCAGCAATAGAAAAGGTTAATATATCTAAATCTGAATCTCCATCCACATCCACTATGGCAGGAATATCGGCAGAACTCACATAGAGTCCCATAAACATGCCGTTATAATCTGAATAGAGCAAGTTCTTTTCAAGGACCCATTGCAGCCCTACTCCACTGTTGCCAGCGTTGCGATAAACTTTTACGCCACCGATTCCATAGGTAAACAAATCATTTTTCCCATCCAAGTTATAGTCGGCCAGAAACATCCGATAGCGTACATCCGATGGAAACAAGGCATCGCCATAGGGATTGAATTTATAGGAATGTGAAGCTCCTTGAACCCGGTGTTCAAACACTCGAATTTGGTCGTTACTTCGATCTAATAAAATCAAATCCATGTCCCCGTCGTAATCATAATCCAGTTCTGAAAATTGCGCATAATTTATTCCTCCTGCCCATGGAAACTTGAGGGTATTCCCTAATTTAATTACGGAAATTGAATCGTTGTAATTGAATTGAAATTGAGCCACATACGAATTCAATGCGAACAGCACGCTTGTTAAAACTAAGAATCGGATGTAAACAAAAGGATTCATGTTGTAAATTTACGGAAGAAAAAAATAGCATATGCAAAAGCCATTATTAATACTCATCCTCTTCATTACATCGTTTGGATTCGCTCAACAGCAGTTAAATGTTTTGTTTATCGGAAACAGCTATACCTATGCCAATGATCTGCCCGGCACGCTCGTTCAACTTGCAGCAGCGATGGGTGATCAAGTGAATGTAGATTCAAAAACCAACGGCGGGTTCACGTTTCAAATGCAAGCCCAAGATCCGATTACCTACCAAAAAATTAATGCGCAAGCATGGGATTATGTGGTGATTCAAGGACAAAGTCAAGAGCCGTCTTTCCCTTACCAGCAAGTCAATACCCAGTCTCTTCCTTTTGCAATGCAATTGGCGGATTCAGTGTATGCAAATCATTCTTGTGCACAGGTGAATTACTTCATGACTTGGGGAAGAGAAGTTGGTGATCCCCAATGGGATAGCATCAATACCTTTCATAAAATGAACGCGCGCTTGCGCGATGCTTACCTTCGAATTGCCGATTCGAGTACGGCTTCGGTGAGTCCTGTGGGAGTGGCATGGCGTTATATTCGAGATACACAACCCAGCATTCAACTGTACGTTGGCGATGGCTCGCACCCATCCGTGGCGGGTACGTATTTAGCAGCCTCAGTTTTTTATGTTTCCATATTCCACAAAGCAATTACACCAAATTTAGCCTATACGGCAGGGCTGGATGCGGTAACAGCTCAACACTTAGTGGATGCTGCAAACTTAGTGGTACTGGATAGTATCGATACGTGGATGTTAACGCATCCGGATTCTTTAACTCAGGTAGCGATTAGCGCACAAGCGGGTGGTATTCCAGGTAGCTATCTTTTTGAAGCGAACTGCAGTCATTGTAATCAAATCACATGGGATTTCGGAGACAATCAAATTGGAACAGGCGAACAAGCAGCACATACCTTTGCAAATGGGACCTATTGGGTAACATGCACAGGCATTGGACCATGCGGTCAGGCCATTGATTCAATACAAATAACGGTCGGATCAAATGGAATTCTAGCCCTTGAATCACACATTTCAATCAAAGCACTTGATGAACATCAATGGGTCATTGAAGGCAATAATTTAAATCTTAGCGACATCAAAGCCTTTGATTATTCAGGAAAAGCACTTGAGCTAACACTACAAAATGCAACGAAGGACGCCATAAGGTTTTCACTTCAAACGTCATTTGCCTTCATCCGCTTGAACGGACAATATTATCGCTTGCCGGTGAGGGAATGATTATGACCGGCCCTTCAATCCGCCTCTGCGGACTCAGGGACCGGTTTTGAATAATACTGGGGGTCCCTGAGCTTGTCGAAGGGATTACAACTCCACAGCCACTTCGTTGCGTCTAGCGATGATATCCCACGGCGCATTGTAGGCCATGAAAAGGAAAGGTTCTTTATAAGATATCTTGGCTTCATCCAAGATTTGTTTCAATTTAAGTTGATGCTTTTCGATGCGTTTATCGTTTGCCCAACCACCAAAGCGAATCACAGCCAAACGCTTTGCGCCAACTTCTGTAATGTTCACGTTCGCAGAGTTCGGGTTTGGTAATTCGTCCTTTGAATATTGTTTAGGCATGACAAAATACATGCTCGCCTCGGATCCTTGCTCCATGATTACTGGAGAGGTCATCGCGATTTTCTGCTTGTTTTGATTATTGCCAAAAATGTATGAAGCAATGCTTCGAAATCCTTGCGATCCATATTGATCAAAGGATGCTCCCTCCAATGATGTTTTGGCTACAACCATGGCCGAATAGGCCCTGATTTCTACTTTATTTTCTAGCACACGTTCTACAGTGTATGCGGGTTTTTCTATTCGTGACATGTAAAATGAATTAAGCCCAATCAACAGGAATACTCCAACAGTGAGCCAAGTAAAGATACGTTTCATAGGGGTGGTTTGCACATAGAACAACTGAAAGACAGAAAAGGTTGGCAATGTACTAAATCTATTCAATTGTTTAGCGGCCCTTCGATCCGCCTCGGCGGACTCAGGGACCGCAAATCGACAGACTCAGGGACCGGCCCTTCGACATGCTCAGGGACCGGTTTAGAATAATACTGGGGGTCCCTGAGCTTGTCGAAGGGCACCCAGTGATATAAAATTAACTATTCTGCTTATCTCCTTACTTCTGAATCCAGAACGATTCTGTAATGCGTTGTGTTGATCCCAACAATTGAATCACATACATTCCCGAAGGAAATGAACTGATATCTATGGTGTTTTTTCCTTGATTTCCAAGCGCCTCACGCAATACCATTCTTCCCATGGCATCAACTAAGGCGATTTCTTCTATGGCTACCTCGGCATCCACTTCAATGGTAAGTTGGCTTGTTGCCGGATTTGGATAAATTTTATACCCTAGCCCATGATCAAGCACCCCGGCGCATCCCTCTACCGTGATGGGCATGGTGTAAAAGCCAGAACCTGCACTATTCTCTACGTACAAGGTGGCATGGTAGGTACCCGCTTGGGCAAAGGTAACTTGCGGATTCGCTTGAGTGGAATATTCAGGAGTTACTCCAGCAGAAAAAGACCAAAAATATGCGTTCGTTCCTGCAGTACCGTCGTAGGTTAATTCAACCGGTTCACCAACACATACCGGATTGGAAAGCACCGAAAAGTGGACGGTAGGTACTACTTCAGTTTGACCATCGTTACGCGTATACCAAATGGGAGAAGTAAAAATCTCGTCTCCATCCATTTGCACGATTCTAGCATAGTAATAATACGTTTCACCATTTTGAATGCTGTGATTGTATGATGCCGTATTTTGTGCCCCAATTTGAGTGAGTAAGGTTGCCTGTTGCCCACTTCCCGGCACACCATAATAAATGGAAATATAATTAATGGCTTCAGAAATATCTAAATCGATGCAATCAATGAATATCGTAGGATTACCCGCTTGTTCAATGATGCTCCCCATCGGTTGCTCGTTGATGCGAAAATCCGGTCGAAAATTCCAATCATCAGTGGAGTAAAAATGCATTTTACGTAAGGCGTACATGATGTCATTCTTAGTAAGGTTTGGTGCTAACAAGCCCATTCTCCCCTGCTGTGAACGACCAAATACGCTGTAATGGGTGTCGTGATCTAGACCAATCCCAACATGGTATCCTTGCTTTAGTAGCTGAGTATACCGCGACCAATAAGAACCAGTTGAAGGATTGCTATATGTAAAGTTTTGAGAAAACGCGGGACCACTTCGGAAGGGCATTCCTACCACCGCCTGGTCTGCATTGAAATCCCATGGTTTAATTAAGAGGGAGTCAAAATCATCTGCTGCAGGATGCGCCAGATAGCCAAAACAATTGGGCTTGCTGTTGATTACATTCCAGAGCCCTTGAAAATCAGTAGGCTGTACATATTCATCGTACAAATTATTTTCCCATCCGATTAAGCTATCATACCCATAAATCAGCACATGTCCTCCTTGAGAAATTATCCCCCACTCCATGCCATAAAGCGCAATGAACGTGTCTTCTACAGTGGCTAACTCTGCATCGGCTATGCCGTTGTAATAGTTCTGTTTCGTCACCATTCCCGCAGCATAATGATTATGCTCGGATATCCCGTAAAAATCAATGTGTTCCGATTCGTTCGCGTAGAGAAAATCTTGATAAGGCGTATACATCCCAGACGTTAGGCTGTCTTTATTCCCATCTGAATACCCAGAATGTGCATGAATATTTCCGAAATAAAAGTTATACCCTTGACCTAAACAAACAAACATTGGCGCAAGAAACAACAAACAGCATAAGTGACTTCTCATCTAACAAAGATAGCGAATTTACTTAAAACTTAAGTATTTTCAAGGTTTCCCGAGCAATCGTTAATGAATACACCCCATTCGCCCAGGGGATATCGACATAGAAATACGGCGTTAAAACCACCCCTTCTTGAACAACTTTTCCAAGTAAATCACTAATTATGTAGGACTTACCGATTAAATTTTCATTCGAATAAATCCAGCATCCCGAAGCCGTTGGATTGGGAAACACCGTAAAGGAATGGGTCAAAACAGGAATTGTTTCTATGGCTATATCTTTAAATTCAGTCCAGGTGCATCCTGTAGAATCGGTAGACGTTAGCGAAATGATATAGATGCCGTTGGATGGAAAGGTGGCTAAACAGGAGACATCCTGTGAAATGAACGACTGATTTAGATTCCATTGATAATAGGAGAGTGACGAATCGATTGCGGTAAAAAGCACTTGATTAAATCCTACGGTTGAAGAAACCTCAAAATCCACGTTTGGTTTTCTGGCTTCAATGGCTATTGATTGCCTCGAAAAACATCCCAAGGTATCAATAACCGTAAGTGTATACACAGCAGATTCCGTCGGTATTAGGATGGGTGATTTTGGACCTGGATCCCAGTCATACCGGTATTGATTGGATAAATGAAAATCTAGGGTATCTCCTGCACATACGCTAGTGTCACTTAGGTTTTGAATGGAAGGAATCGACACATTATATTGATTCAAACTGTCATCCATCCAAGCCAAACGTTGTGCTATCCAACTGTGAAGGCTGTCTCGATAGGTTGCATATGAAATGTTACTGTGGTCTTTCCAAACGGCATCATTGCGCAGGACAGCTTCAGCAATTCGAGTTTCAAGGCTATCCATTACTTGTTGAATAGTACCATCAGAGAGCACCTCCATGCGGTAACTTTTCCATCGGCATTCGGTCTCTTTTCGGTATAGTTCATCCGACCAAAATCGGGACCACCAGAAAGGGAAGGGCCAATAATAATTCGTGATGTCCCAAACCCACCCGTATGGACTGGGCCAATCATAGCCAAAGGTGCGATCAAAATCCCATGGGGGTCCGGCTTTTATTTTTCCGTTATCGCTTTGATGTTCTTTCACCAAATAAAAACTGCGGCCATAGGTGTCATAATTCGCTGAAAACTCACTGAGCAGCATAAAATCGATGAAGGAATACACATCAACAAAGGCTCGATATCCAAGTGTTGAATCTTGATAAGTAGGCGCAGCGATCGCTTGCTCCATCGAATCAGTATAGGCTTTTAGATACTGTAATTGTACACTTGGAATTGTTTGACGTTTGGGATATACCAACTTAAATTCCACATCGTAATTTGTAGTTATATCATTAATTGGCGCATAACTTGAATACCAATCAGGGGTAGCTCCGGTCGGATTCATTTCAAAAATATAGCCCCCTGAGATGCTGGGAGGGCTAAGCTCACCAGGGTTTAACGCATTAATCCTTACCCGCTCATCATTTCGTTTCACTTTTTCTTGCAAGGTGTATACGCCGATGTATTCACCATCCAGCACCACTTCACACAAGCGTATTCTGGGTGCGTAATGCCCCATTCGTTCGAACAGTGAAAACACCAAACTATTTTTAATTAAAGTACGGTCTAAAAACTCCCCTTTGAGCACCCAATCATTTTCTGCAGGCATCCCGAATAGTGGAAAATCAACACGAGCACCTGATGCATCCACTAAATCAATGTCGAAATTCTTCTTTGGAAATCCTGGACTGCTCCATCCTTGCCACTCAACCAAGGCTTTGGAATTATAAATCGGCGCATCCAAAAGGAAGTCGTTTACCCCACTTGGTTGGTCAAAGGTTTTGAATTCCACCAATGCTTTTGTGTAATTATTTATGACTTGATTCTGCGTGTTGATTTCTATGATCGGAAGGTTACTTTGCTGAAAACTAAAAGGAACCGCCGGCATGGCATTGAAATTCAACGTAACACCCTGAAAATAACCGGTAGAACCTCCTGCACTGAGCCAATCGTCATAAATCCAGAGCGACCAGGTGCCGTTCGGGTTTTGACCGTTATTTACTTGTCCTAAGGGCAAGGTACTTCTAAAAGTACCAGTAAAGGGGGCTGATTGTAGATAAATGGGCGGACCTTGATCATCAAAACAGGTATTAACTAAATCATCATCAGTATACCCCAATTGATGAAACATGGTGACTTTGGTGCCGTCGGGAGACACTAACTTTATGGTTAGGTTATTCAATTCTGGATGGGTGATGTTAAGAC
>JBEGMB010000058.1:0-10105 GCA_041183245.1 Bacteroidota bacterium | reverse complement strand
GCGCAACGGCAAAGGCAAACTAGCGAAGATTTGGTAAGCCTTGTTCGAACGAAGTATTTCGAAAATTGAACTTAGGCAAAAGCCGATAAATTGTATATTCGTACAAACGCTGCAAAACTGGCCCTATAACCCCCAAATTTGGTGTGCTTGGAGAAGGTTTATGGCGGGTATAAGCTAGTTACAAGCAACCCTAAAAGACGACACTGCAAAAAATGAACAGACAGAAAAACGACATAAAAGCCAACCGCACATTTAGCACATTTGGTTTTGCCCGACACACAAGCCAATGCTTCGCAAAACCAAAAGAGCTAAATTTTGCCAACGCACCGACCGACAATAAAAAGTAGAACATGAACAAAAAGGACTTATCAGAAGCTGACATAAAAGAGAAGTTTATCACCCCTGCCGTGACAAAGGCCGGTTGGGACGAACAAACTCAACTTGGACGTGAAATATTTTTTACTGACGGACGGATTTATGTTAAAGGTAAAATGACAGCAAGGGGAAAACGGAAATTTGCTGACTACATTCTGTTTTATAAACCCAACGTTCCTATTGCTATCATTGAGGCAAAGGATAACAATCATTCTGTAAAAGCTGGAATTCAACAGGCACTTGGATATTCAAATACACTTGACATTCCGTTTGTTTTCAGTAGCAACGGAGACGGTTTTTACTTTCACGACAAGACTGTTACAAGCGGAAATATTGAAACTGAACTTTCAATTGACGAATTTCCAAGTCCTGAAATACTTTGGGAGAAATACAAACAATACAAAGGAATTGCTGAAAAAGAAGTTGAAAACGTAGTATCAACTGATTATTTTTATGATGGTTCAGGTCGTTCACCTAGATATTATCAGCAAATAGCAATAAATAGAACTGTTGAAGCCGTTGCAAAAAAGCAGGATAGAATACTTTTAGTAATGGCGACAGGTACAGGGAAAACCTATACTGCATTTCAAATCATTTACAGACTTTGGAAAAGTGGAGCCAAAAAACGCATACTATTTTTAGCAGATAGAACTGCATTGATAGACCAAACGGCAAGAGGTGATTTTAGACATTTCAAGGATGCAATGACTATTATCAAACACAAAAATATTGATACTGCCTACAACATTTATTTAGCACTATATCAAGGATTGTCTGATAGTAAAACAGAGGATGCCTATAAGCAATTCAGTCCTGATTTTTTTGATTTAATAATAGTTGATGAGTGTCATAGAGGAAGTGCAAAAGAGGAAAGCAAATGGCGTGAAATTTTAGATTACTTCAAAAATGCTACTCATATTGGTTTGACAGCAACTCCAAAAGAAACAACAGAAACATCAAATATCCATTATTTTGGTGAACCAGTTTATACATATTCACTCCGTCAAGGGATTGATGATGGCTTTCTTGCACCCTATAAAGTAATTAAAGTAACACTTGATATTGATGCTGATGGTTGGAGACCTCCAAAAGGATTTTTAGATAAAAACGGAAATCCAGTTGAGGATAGAATTTACAACCGAACTGATTTTGATAAAAACATTGTAGTCGATGAAAGAAGACAACTTGTTGCAAAGAAAATTACAGAGTTTTTAAAAGGAAATGACCGATTTGCAAAAACTATTGTTTTTTGCATTGATATTGAACATGCCGAAGGAATGAGAACAGCATTAGCCAATGAAAATGCTGATTTAGTATCTCAAAACTCTAAATATGTAATGCAAATTACTGGCGATAATGAAGAAGGCAAAAGAGAATTAGATAGTTTTATCAATCCAATAGAAAAGTATCCTGTTATTGCGACTACTTCAAAATTAATGACTACTGGTGTTGATGCTCAAACCTGTAAACTCATTGTATTAGACAGTAACATTGGCTCAATGACAGAGTTCAAACAAATTATCGGTCGTGGTACAAGAATAAACGAAGAATATGGGAAGACCTATTTCACTATAATGGATTTTAGAAATGTAACTAATCTTTTTGCAGACCCTAATTTTGATGGTGACCCTGTAATGATTAAAGATGTTGGTGAAGATGATGATATTTCAGGTACTGATGATGAAACATCAGATGAACCTGTGGTTGACTTAGTAGATGGTGATGATGTAGTTTTTCCCAAACCATATCCTTCAACAGTTACAGGCGGAGGTTTAATTGTTTCAGAACCTAACCCAAGAGGGAAAATTAGAGTAAATGGTGTTGAAGTTAAGATTGTTAATGAAAGGATTCAATATTTAGGAGCTGATGGGAAAATCATAACTGAAAGCCTAAAAGATTACACTAAAAAGAACGTAAAAGAGCAGTACGAAACATTGGATTCATTTTTGAGTTCATGGAATAATGCAGATAAGAAAAAAGCAATCGTTGAAGAACTTGAACAGCATGGAATTTTCTTTGATGCCTTAAAAGAAGAAATTGGCAAAGAATTCGATCCGTTTGATTTAATTTGTCATGTTGCTTTTGAAGCCAAACCTTTAACAAGAAAAGAAAGAGCCAATAACGTAATAAAAAGAAACTATTTTGCGAAATATGGAGAAAAGGCACAATCAGTAATTCAAAGTTTATTAGATAAATACGCTGATGATGATTTGCTTACCATTGAAAGTTTAGATGTTTTGAAATTAGACCCACTAAACAAAATTGGCTCACCACTTGAAATAATTAATGCTTTTGGTGGTAAAGAAAATTACATACAAGCATTAAAAGAATTAGAAAATGAACTTTATAAAGTAGCATAAAAATGGCAAATGTAAGTGCTGTAATTAGCAGTATTAGAAATATAATGAGACAAGACAGAGGTATCTCTGGTGACGCTCAACGATTAGAGCAATTAGGTTGGATGTTGTTCCTAAAAATTATGGACGACAAAGACCAAGAGTTGGAAGTAATTAAAGATAATTATGTTTCGGTAATACCTTCAAAATTTCAATGGAGAAATTGGGCTTCAAATCCCGAAGGAATTACAGGAGATGAATTATTAAGTTTCATAGACAGCAATGAACCTACAAACAAAGGTTTATTTGCCACTTTACGAAATATCAGCAGTCCTTCAAATCCTAAAAGAGCGATGATTGTTAAAGAAGTATTCGATGGCTCTAATAACTACATGAAAAGTGGTTATGAAATGCGTAAGGTAATTAACAAACTTAACGAAGTTGACTTCACAAAATCAGAAGACAAACACGTATTTGGTAATATTTATGAAGGAATTTTACAAGAGTTAAGAGATGCTGGAAATAAGGGTGAATACTATACACCAAGAGCAGTAACGCAACTAATGACACAAATGACTAATCCAAAATTAGGCGAAAAAGTGTTAGACCCTGCGGCAGGTACTGGAGGCTTCTTGACTGCTGCAATTGACCATGTAAGAGCAAATTATGTTAAAACTGTTGATGATGAAGAAATTCTTCAAAATTCAATAACTGGTTGGGAATTAAAACCAGTTGCTTATGTTTTAGGATTAACCAATTTGATACTCCATGAAATTGATGTACCCGATTACCACTATATTGACAGTTTAAAAAAAGAGTACAATAGTATCGGCAAAAGAGACCAAGTTGATGTTATTTTGGCGAATCCACCTTTTGGAGCAAGTATTGCGGAAGGAGTTGAAACAAATTTTCCTGCAACGTATAGATGTCGTGAAAGTGCTGACCTATTTGTTATATTGATGTTACAATTATTGAAACCTAGTGGTAGATGTGCTATAGTATTACCTGATGGTTCAATTACTGGTGAAGGTGTTAAATCAAGAATTCGGGAAAAACTATTATCTGACTGCAATCTTCATACAATTATTCGCTTGCCTCAAAGTACATTCTTCCCTGCAACTGTAAGTACTAACCTTCTGTTTTTTGAAAAGGGAGAACCGACAAAAGAAATATGGTATTACGAACATAAACTTCCTGAAGGACAGAAAAGTTATTCTAAAACAAAACCGATTCAATTTGATGAGTTCAAGCCTTTAATTGATTGGTGGAATAATCGAATAGAAACAGATAACGCATGGAAAGTCAAAGTTTCTGATTTGAACAATTGGGATTTAGATATAAAAAATGTCAATACACCCGCTGTTGAAATTGAATTATCAACCAGTGAAGCCATCGAAAAGATGAAAGAGTCAATAGGCAAATCAAAATCTATTATTGATGAACTTGAAACGCTTTTAAGATAATGGCAAGAGAATATTTAATAAGCGATTTTTTAAAGCGTATAAAGCGACCTATTGAACTTGAAGACCAAGTTGAATATAAATTGGTAACGGTTAAAATGAACCACAATGGAGTTGTATTGCGAGAGAATAAAATGGGTGGTGATATAAAATCAAATATGTTTTTAGTAAAAACAGGCGATTTTATTTTGTCAGGAATTGATGCTAGAAATGGTGCATTCGGAATAATTCCTGAAGAATTGAATAATGCAATTGTAACAAACGATTTTTGGTATTTTGAAATTGATGAAGAATTAATTTCAAAAGAATTGTTTTTAGAATTGACAGCTACAACTTGGTTTGATGAAATATGCAAAAAAGGAAGCGACGGAACAACACAGCGAATTAGATTACAGAAAGATAAATTTTTCAATCAAACAGTATGGCTACCTGAAAAAAAGGAACAGGATGAAATTTTAAACAAAATTAAAACGTTCAAGCAAAAACTTGAATTGCTGAAATACGAACACCAAATACAAAACGATTCACTTTCACAACTTCGTCAAGGCATTCTACAAGAAGCAATTCAAGGAAAATTAACAAAAGAATGGCGTGAACAAAATCCAAATACTGAACCCTCAACAGAATTATTGAAACGAATAAAAGCCGAAAAGGAAACACTTATCAAGGAAAAGAAAATCAAAAAAGAAAAACCTTTAGCACCAATTTCAGAAGATGAAATTCCTTTTGAATTACCAAATGGATGGGTTTGGTCTATTCTTGATGAATGTGCTTTGTTTAAAAATGGCAAGGCACATGAACAATATGTTGACCCAAATGGCGACTTTGTTCTTATTAATTCAAAATTTGTTTCAACAAATGGAGAAGTAAAAAAACATACTAATGAATTACTCCTTCCAATGTATAAAAATGAAATTGCAATTGTAATGAGTGATGTGCCAGGGGGGCGTGCTTTAAGTAGGTGTTATCTTATTGAGGAAGATAATAAATACTCTCTAAATCAGCGTATAGGTGGTTTAATGCCATTTAACGAAATTAATCCTAAGTATTTACTAATTGTTCTTGATAGAAATTCTCATTATTTAAATTTTGATGATGGAAAAAAGCAAACTAATTTAACTAAAAATGAAATTTTAACTTGTCCAATTCCATTGCCTCCTTTTGATGAACAATGTTTTATTGTTGAAAAGGTTGAGGAAATAATTGGTAAATGCACTCTATTAAGTTTAGAGATTGAGAACTTAAATAATCATAGTAAAAACCTGTTGAAAGCGTTGTTTAATGAAACTTTTGAGGTGAAAACAGAGGTATGCCAAGATTAAAACAAATATCCATAGAAGGCTTTCGTTCAATTGGAGAACAAATAGTAATTAATTTTCCAGTCAATAAACCTGTTGTTTTAATAGGAGAAAACAATTCAGGGAAATCAAATATTATTCGTGCGATTGAGCTAATGTTTGGTGAATTCCACCCAAAATATAAAAAGCTTGATGATTATGACCATTACAAAAGAGATACTAATAATGAGGTAATAATTGAAACAAGTGTAAATGGTTTTTCAAGTAGAATCGGTAGAAGTTCTGAATTTTCAATCGGAGGCTTTAAATACGCAACACGAAAGGGTAAAGAAACTGTTTTTAATGCAATTCAAGCGGAAAATGGAGGTGAAAATAAATACATCAGCACAGAGTTAAGGGAGGAGTTGCTTTGTGTTGTTGTGAATTCTGAACAGAATTTAAGTTTTCAACTTAGCTATGCCTCCAAATATACTTTGTTGTCAAAGGTTACAAAGGCATTTCATGACAAATTGATTGAAGATAAGGATAGAGTCGAAAGACTTAAAGGTTTTTTTGAAGAAATAAAAAATACTTTTTCAGAGGTGCCAGAGTTTTCAAGATTTAGTCAGAATATGTCAAATCTTGCCGATTCTGTTTTACAAAACATGACTCATGCCTTAGCGTTTGACTTTTCGGCTTATGACCCAAGTAATTATTTCAAAACATTAAAAGTTCATCCAACAGAAAATGATGAAACTAGGGCTTACGAAGAATTAGGAACAGGTCAACAACAAATATTGGCATTGTCATTTGCACATGCTTATGCAAAATCATTTTTAGGTCAAGGATTAATATTTATCCTCGATGAACCTGAGGCACATTTACATCCTTTAGCACAAAAGTGGTTAGCGAAGAAAATGTTCAAAATGGCAGAAGATGGTTTGCAAATTATCATTACTACACATAGTCCTTATTTTGTGGATTTAAATTATATTGATGGAATAAATCTTATTCGTAAAGAAGAAGAAACGACCTTCAATATAAATCATGATGCCACTTCTTTATTTAATTATTGTGTAGAAACAGGTTCAAACCCTACAAAAACAAAAGAAGAAACAATTATTCCGTTTTATTCAAATAGTTCAACTTCTCATTTGTTATCAGGTTTTTTCGCAAACAAAATAATACTTGTAGAGGGACCTACTGAAGAATTAGCATTACCAGTTTACTTTGAAAGGTTGGGATTTGACCCAACGGAATACGGTGTAGAAATATTAGGAGTTGGAGGAAAAGGGAATCTTGCTAAATGGTGGAGATTGTTCACATTATATAAAATTCCAACTTTCATTTGTTTTGACAACGACTTCAAAAAGGACGATGAAAAGGGCTTTAAACGTAAAGACGCATTAAAAGCAATAGGAATTAAAGACGATAAACTGGACGGGATTTTAGGTATTGACACGTGGGCAATCTCAGACAGATTTTGTGTATTCGGGACAGACTTTGAAACAACTTTAAAAGCTTCATTTGCAGACTATGCTGACATTGAAAAATTAACTATTGAAATTCTTGGAAGCAGTTCAAAAAACTTGATTGCAAGAGAGACAGCTAAGCAAATCAACTTGCATGACGAAAGCGAAGGAAAAACTCGAATGATTGAATTAATTGAACTCATTAAAAAATTGACAGTTTAGAATGCCAACGCTAAAGTCATACACATTTGCAAGCCCCGCAAGCCAGCCCACGAGCCAAAGCTTGCAAAAGAGTATGCCTTTCCCAACGCACAGACACAGCAACACAACGGACAGACAAACCACGAAAGACAGAAGGGCAGCTGGTAACAGCGGTTTTGCAAAATGGCGGGTTCAGTGCTTCTATGACAGTTTAGTGCAAGGTTCAACATTCGGAATTCTAATGAACATTTGTGCTAAAAATCCGCCACTTCGCAAAGCCGCAAAACCGTTAGCAGTAATGCTAAAAAAGACCTACTAAACATAAACAGATAAGTATGAAAAATGAGTAAAGGACAAATTAAAAAACCACGTAACCCCGAACTTCCAGACAACTTGCACAAAAAAGCATTGGAAGATGTAATTTATTACGTTGCTCAAACTTGCGAAGTAGAAGTTGACAATTCGGAATGGCAAGCCGCAGACAAAAATCTTAAAACAGACATTACGCAACTTGACACCAAACTGAAAGAAAATATTGGCATGCTTGACAATAAAATCAAAGATATTGACAAACGACTTGGCGACAATTCGGGCAATCTTTCTGACGAAATAAAAGGACTAAAAAAAGAGGTTGAAAATCTTAAAACAAGAAAACCTTTGGAACTTATTGTAAAGGTTGACAACTCAAAACCAAATGACTTAGGAACACAACACTTTCAACTTCCGACACTGATTCAAATACTTGCTACCAAACTTAACGTTTACCTTGTTGGACCTGCTGGAGCAGGTAAAACACACGCAGCTATTCAATGTGCCAAAGCACTTGACGTCCCTTTTCATTTTACTGGTGCGGTTGCAAGTGAATTTAAACTAACAGGTTTTATGGACGCACAAGGGCGGATTGTTTCAACTGAATTTCGTAAAGCATACGAAAACGGTGGACTTTTCCTGTTTGACGAAATTGATGCAAGTTATCCGCAAGCGGTGTTGGCATTTAATGCAGCGTTAGCCAACGATTATATGGACTTTCCTGACAAGCGAGTGCAACGACACGAAAAATATTATTGCATTGCCGCAGCCAATACATACGGACAAGGTGCGGACAGACAATATGTAGGACGAAACCAACTTGATGCTGCCTCACTTGACCGTTTTGTTTTTCTTGATTGGAAATACGATGAAAATCTTGAACGACAATTAGCAGGAAATGAGAAATGGAGTAGCCACGTTCAAAAAGTTAGAAAGTTCATTGAAGAAAATAAAATCCGACACGTTGTAAGTCCACGAGCATCAATATTTGGAGCAAAACTTTTAGCAAGCGGTATTTCACAAGACATTGTAGAAAATACAATTATATGGAAAGGACTTGATGAAGCAACCAGAAACAAAATTGTCGAGGGAATGAAGCCAGAAACAATAATAAATTCGCCAAGAAAAGGAAGTTTTAGCCCAACTGTGAAATTAAATCAAAACATCAAAAAAGGGGATATTTTAGGAAGGATTGAGTATCACGATATTCGTTTTGGTTGGAAAAATGAGGAAGTTATATCCCCAACTAATGGCATTATAATTTCAATATTTCAAAAAACTAACCACTACCACCGAGAAAATAATATAGAACAAGGTCAACAATTAGCTATAATTAAAAACAAATGATAATCAACAAAGAACTATATTTTGATGACCTCAGTTCTTTTTGGAGGTATGCAATGCAAGACAGCACTGCACATCGGAAAAGTTCGCGTGAAAATCATAGTTTGCAATGGTCGGGCGGTTTGACGTGGGAACAAGCCAAACTAATGGCAATAAGTGGTTGGCGTGAAGGGATGAATGAAATTGAAAAATACCGAGCTCAAATTCTGCCCATTATTGCCGAAAAAGTTTTAAGACCACAACAAATTTATGCAATAGCAGGTTACACCGTTGACGTTGGTAGTTTTTTAGCAAATGAACCTGAATGTTTTATTGCAAGAGAATACGAAGAAAAAAACTATCCTGGTCGCATTTATAAAATTGTTTGTTCCATTTCATTTTCGGCAGCAATTTCACCCGAAACAATTATTCAAAGAGGCGCAATGATTTGTGCCTTGATTGATGCCATTGAGTTTGCGGGACACAGAGCAGAAGTAATTTGCAATGATGCAATGAGTGCAAGCGACTACGGAGAATACAGACAAGGAAAAAACAAAGAAAGAGGTTGGTTTGAAACCTCTGTTACAGTTAAGAAATCAACGCAACCTCTTGAAATGACAGATTTAGCATTTTGTTTGGCACACCCTGCAATGCTTCGTAAAATTATGTTTTCGGTCTGCGAGTTGAACGGTTGGTCTGACTTTGCAAATAATTACGGTTATCCAGCAGAAGCAACTGACAAAGGCGACATATACATAAGAGAAGTTTTTTCAGGAACTGTTCCTGACGAGCAAGCAATTACTTGGGTATTGACAGAACTTGAAAAACTTGGAATAAATTTAGAAACTAATTAAAGCATAAATAAAATGAGCAAAAAAATCACACCACAGCAAAATCAAGCTAACCAAGCTAATGCAAACAAAGGGACAAACGGAGTAAACAAACAAAACTCACAAGTTCACGGTAACAGAGGGAAACAACTTAATTCAAATCAGACGACCAAGAAGAAATAATAAGCACTACTGCCAACAGCACCTACCCAAAAATGGCGGTTCAGTGGTTAAATGAAGCTTTGTGCTTCGTATCAAGTTCAGTGGTGGTAGACAGTTTTCGTCTCCGAAATCGCCAACTTCTTTTAGCCGCCAACCGCTACCCACCCCCCGACTAATCCTCCAAATCAAAGCTTTGGTAACTCTTGTCTTTGAAGAGCATTGCTGCTTTTTGCACCACTTCGTTGAGATCGTTGAAGATTTGGTAGGATTCGCTGTAGCCGAATAAATCCTGGGCTATGTTGGATTTCAACCGCGTTCGAATCGCATGACCGCTGACCTTGTACGCTTCTTCGTCCAGGG
>JBEGMB010000057.1:0-7199 GCA_041183245.1 Bacteroidota bacterium | reverse complement strand
CCCGCCGTTGCTTAGAATATCTGGGTGGTAGTCCAGCTGCGATTGTTACTGATAATCTAAAGGCCTCAGTAATCAAAAGTAGCAAATACGAGCCTAGATTGAATCAAGCATTTGAGAGCTTTGGAGATCACTACAGCACGGCCATCCTTCCAACGCGCGCTTACAGACCAAAGGATAAAGCGCTGGTTGAAGGCGCAGTCAATCTTGTCTATCTGCGCATATTTGCTGAACTAGATCCATTGGTATTCATTTCGTTAGACGAACTAAACAAGGCGATAGTACCTCTGTTGGAAGTCCTGAACGGAAATCCATTCAAGGGGGAAGATAGTCGCGCAGAGCGCTTCGAGCAAATGGAGCGTTCTTTACTCAAACCACTGCCTTAACTGGCGTACGAATTGCACCAAAGCAGGCAAGCCACAGTGATGAAAAATGGGCATGTGAACTTCAGTCCAGACAAGCATTTATATAGTGTTCCCTTCACGTATATCGGCAAACAAGTGCGAATCGTCTATACCTCCGACGTTGTAACAATCTATTATAATTACGAGCCAATTGCGCAGCACACGCGGGATTACAGGAGACTTCGATATACTACAGACAAAAACCATTTAGCATCAAATCATCGGTTCGTGAGTGAATGGAATCCAGATTTTTTTATCACAAAAGCGGCAGCATATGGAGCGAGCGTTGCTCAATATGTAGAAAAACTCATGGATAGCAAAGCCCATCCAGAACAGGGCTACAAGGCGTGCCTTGGGGTGTTGAATCTTGCAGCCCGTGTTGGGGATGAACGCATACAACGAGCTTGTCAGCGAGCAGACAAGTACCAAAATTATAGCTATTGGTTCATTGAGGACATCCTAACCAAGAAGCTGGATGAGCTAGACCCTGACTCAGAAATGCTTGCGGATGAGCAGCAAACGCCGAGCCACGTGAATATCAGAGGCAACAAATACTATCAATAATTAAACAACATGATACAATCAAACAACACCGAAAGAACCATTGAGCACAAGCGAAGCATGAAGCTCTATGGAATGCAAAAGGCCTATCAAATAGCCATTGAAAACCACTCGTTGGCAAATCTAACTGCCGATGAACTCATTGCTCACCTTGTAGCGCAGGAGTACGATGACAGGAAAAATCGTACAATTAGTCGTTCAGTAAAAAACGCTAAGTTCCGCTATCCTGCACAGGTGGAGAACATCTTGTTCGACCCTGATAGAGGAATGGACAAAAATCTTGTCTATCGTCTTGCAGAGTGCACTTTTATTAAGAACGCTGAAAACCTAATCATTACTGGCAGCACAGGAACAGGCAAGAGTTACTTGGCTTCAGCTCTCGGTTACCAGGCTTGTTTAAATGGATATAAAATCCTCATACAAGCGCTACGCGTCTGCTATCGCAGTTAAAAATGGCTAAAGCCGATGGTTCGGCATTGAAGGAATTGTTGAAGATAGAGAAGCTTGATTTGCTCATCTTGGACGACTTTGGGATACAGCCATTTGATCAACAATCGAGAATGATGCTAATGGAAATCATCGAAGATCGACATGGTAAAAAATCAACCGTTTTTGCTTCACAATTGCCTGTGCAGTTATGGTATGAGATTATCGGAGACAATACCATCGCTGATGCAATCCTCGACCGAATTGTTCACAGCGCACACAGGATAGAACTTCAAGGTGAATCACTTAGAAAAAAGGGAACTAAAAACACAAACTAAAAAACACTAATTTTGGTCCATGTTCAATACCTCAGTTAGCACCGTTAATTTACCTCTCTCTAGGGGGGTCAATTTGAGGCCGACGGAAAGGGGTCAATTTGTCCGATTATTCCAATCAGAGATAATGACAAACATTTAACCTTAGCTGAGAAAAGGGAAGCTAGAGAGAAATAAAAAATAAATATGGCAACGTTATTAGTAAAATTTACGGATGAAAGACAATATGATGCAGTAACTGCCCGCATCATATACGCTGACCCAACAACAAACAGATGGAATAATGTTTTCAGTAAATTAGTTCTTGGAGACAATTGTATTTTTCATTCATCAAATAATAAATTATATGTAGGAGAATTTACATCTTCTGTTCCTAATGTTTCTGTTACATTTTCAAAAATTAGAGTTGCCGATATTAAATTAGATAAGGTTTTAAGAATTAATGCATTAACTCCAGAAACGCTATCAGAATTTAAGCGGCCTAACGGGCCAATCCTAAAAGAAAACACAATTGATGTAAATTTAATTTACAATGCTGCTGTTCATAGCAGCTTCATTTCATTCTATGTTGTAAAACTTGGATCGGAGGATCTGTTACTACCCTCTCTAATTGAAGGCGATAGGGTAATTACAGTAGATGATAATAGAATAATCAATCTGTACAAAAAAGAAAATGGAACATTAGCAATACTCAACTTAGGCAATGATTATTTTAAAGCTAGTGGCAAGTCCCTTCCAGAATTAAAAGAAATCATGACTGATTTGGAAAAGCCTCATCATATTGCAACTATTCAGAGAATCGAACAAGGATTAGCGAATAGTAATTTCTATAAATTTCCAAGTTTCACCGCTTATTATAACGTAATGCACAACAGGGGGGTATTTTCTCAAATTCCGACAAGTGGCGGAGGGAGTACAAATACCATTGATGATAACATAAATAATATGCCATTTAATATGCCACTTAATACTATTTTGTATGGCCCCCCTGGAACGGGCAAAACTTTTCACAGTATTACCCACGCTGTGGCGATAGTTGATGATAAAAATCCAGATGAATTAATAGAAGCAAGCAAGACCGAGGCTGGTAGAAAAGCGATAAAAGATCGATATGATTTCTTATTTGAAGCGGGACATATAGCTTTCACAACATTTCACCAAAGTCTTAGTTACGAGGATTTTATTGAAGGAATAAAGCCTTTAAAGCCTACTCCAGGACAAACTATGCTATATGATATTGTGGATGGGATTTTCAAGAAGATATGTGATAAGGCTGAAGAATGCGTTTCAGCAAATATAATCCAACGCAGTTCTTTTGAAGATGCCCTTGAGCAACTTGAGGCAGACTGGCGGGTAAACCCTAATATGTCTTTCGAGTTAACTAGAGACAATAAGAGTTTTACAATAAATGAGTTTAAATCTAAAAACATACCGTTTAAGAAAGCCAGCGGTGGTACTCCTCAAAGCCTTAGTAAAAAGACACTAAGTGATTTATACCTAGGAACTAGAAAATCCTTTCCGTCTAGTCTTGAGATTTATTACAAATCAGTATTGGATAAATTAAAATCATACACCCCCTTAGTTCCGGAAGGTATAAATAAATCGGATTCAAAACCTTGCAAGGTCGTGCTAATAGTTGACGAGATAAATCGTGGTAATGTTTCTCAAATTTTTGGTGAATTAATTACATTACTAGAGCCAGATAAACGTATTGGAGAAAAGGAGGAGATTCGTCTGATGCTACCTTACTCAAAAAAGAAATTTGGCGTGCCCTCAAATGTATACATAATTGGTACAATGAATACAGCAGATCGAAGTGTTGAAGCTCTTGATACCGCTTTGCGCAGAAGATTCTCTTTTATTCCAATGATGCCTGATTATTCTGGACTAAGTGAGGCTTGTGATGGAGTAAATTTAAAATTGTTGCTGCAAAAATTGAATGAAAGGCTTACTGTCCTCAAAGACAGAGACCATACAATTGGCCATGCATGGCTTTGGAATACAACATCTATCGATAGTTTAAGACTTGCTTTTAAGGATAAAATAATCCCTTTGCTGCAAGAGTTTTTCTACAACGACTATGAAAAGCTTGGGCTTTTATTAGGAGATAGATTCATCCAAACCGAGATTACAGTTAACAATAATTTATTTGCTCCTTTTGAAAGAGGAAGTGGCCTAAAAAATCAGTATGCTAACAAGGCCATATTCAAAATTACTGAACCTTCTTCATGGAATTCGGAGGCCTTTCAATCCATTTATTTATAATCTCAAAACAGTTAAATGGTACCAATTCGAGTATTTGAATATGAAAAGCTACATGTAGGTGGTCAATTCACTGAAGAACATCTGGATTCTCTCGCTAAATACAACGAGGAGCATGGTGGCGCATATTTCAAACTCGGCTACAAGTCAGTTCAATTCCAGCAGTATGTTGGGGTTATACAAGTAGGTGATTTAACTATTGAAATCCTTCCTAAGATTGGAAGAACAGCACCTCCTGAAAAAGAGAAAGATAAATGGCAAAAGATTTTGCTGGATATGTTGCAGCAGTGTAATTGGATGACGGTACATGCAAATGAGAAAGCACCCCTTCAGTTCAAACATAATAGCATACTTGAGGCCTACCTTGAATTATTTGTTCGTGAATGCGAAAACCTGTTACAACTTGGCTTGATAAAGAAATATAGACAAACAGAGGGTAACAAAAATGCTCTTAAAGGAAAACTCATTTTTGGTAAAAATATACAGCATAACATAGTTCATCAGGAGCGTTTTTATACAAGGCACCAAGTTTATGATAAGAACAATATTTACAACCAGATACTGTATAAGGCACTTAATACCATTCCAAATATCACAAGTAATCCGTTGCTGAATGATCGATTATACAGTCTTCTCTTTTCATTCCCTGAAATGGATAATATAAAGGTTACTTCGTCAACGTTCAGTAATCTTAATTTTAATAGAAAAACAAGCGCATACGAAGAAGCAATAAGCATTGCAGCAATGATTCTTTTGAATTATCGCCCTGACATCCAAAATGGGCGAAACAATGTATTGGCTATACTATTCGACATGAATGATCTTTGGGAGGAGTATGTATACCGTCAACTACTTCGTTTTTGCATTCCTTCAACCCGAATTAAACCGCAAGACCCAAAAAAAATATGGGAGAGTGAGATTAATCGTGTGTCAAAACGAGTTAAACCAGATATTGTCCTGGAGACAGCAAATAAGACATTAATAATCGACACTAAATGGAAATTGCCTGAGGATGATATACCAAGCGATACCGATTTAAAACAGATGTTCATGTATAACGAATATTGGGACAATGCCAATGCAATTCTGTTTTATCCGAAAGATTCAGGTGAAACAAATATTGATTCTGGAATTTTTGTTGCGGGAGGTCGGGTTACACAAGTAGAAGATAATACCCGTCACAAATGCGGAGTATTAAAGGCAAGTGTTTTGAGTAATGATTCTAATGAAAATGAACACATTTTAGATTTAGAGTTTGGTAGAAAAATATTTGAAAAATTAAAAAAGATAGAATTGATATGAGCAGCAGCATATTGGAATAATCGGATATACTACCCCCTCTTCGTCGGACTGAAATTGATCCTCTCGGTTGATATAAGTTATATGTGAAAATGTTTAGTTATGCGAGAATAGTATTGGGTTTTTAGGGTTCCGATTAGTTGCGACGGCGGGGTCAATTTACTCCGACAAACAAGGGGCAATTTCAGCGTTTTTTCCAAGGTGCTTGAGTAACTTGTTTAAGTCGTGTTCTTCGAGATGTTCGGCGGATTTGATTTTTGTAGTGAACATGGTTCCTTTTTTGGTGCTATGCTAGGGCAAAAGGAACACAAAGCAATGCTAATTTTACATTTTATTTGATTATCAACAACTTACATGTTCCATTAACTACAAAAACGGAACATTCAATAAACATGAATTACAAAAATTCCTTGTCAACCCAAAACCAAATACTGGTTTTACAAAAAATCAGTTATTCTTGTATTATCGATTTAATTGCACTTAGTCATCAAACACCAATGTTAAAATATATTTAAATTTACTATATGACCCACATCATGAATACTTTTCAAATTTTGATTTTCTCAACTCTTTCCCTCTTGGTTTCCTGCCAACAGAACACTCGTAATCCGTATGCTGATTCAATAATAAACGATACTGAAAATTCAGAAAACTCTGAAAACTCTGAAAAGTCAGAAAATTCAGAAAACTCTGATTTTTGCTATGAACATAACAAGGAGTGTGTAAAGTTTGCAAGAGAATTAAATATGACGTTGAATGACTATCATCAGTGGGACCAAAAATTACAGAACGCCATTGAAATGGAAGATGAAATGACTGATGCGAATGGTGATATTGTAGACCCCAATTCTATCTCAGATAATTCTTCGAGTACATTTGATGCTTGGCAATGCGCCTATTGCGGAATAGTTTCAAGAGGTACAAGGGAACCAAGTGGTGGAGATTATGGTGGCACTGGAGGATGCCATATTCACGGAAATCATCGCTGGGACAGAGTAAATACCAAAGTTGGGGGTTGGCAATGCAGAAAATGCGGGACTATTAGTCACTTAGAACGTGAACCTTGTTGTGGCGAGTTTGGTGGGGCTCGAGGTTGCACTAATGAAAGGAGTCATTCGTGGAGCAGATACTAGTAAAATAGAAGTAATTTCTTTAAAACCAATCTTTTGGACTAACCATACAACCCTGACTCTGAGCCTCAATTCAGTTGTTATCGAAGTTGAAGTATTCTATATTCGATTCATGAAGAAAAGCATTTTATCTATTTTGATTATTACCTGTACTGTCTTGTCATATGCGCAAGCTCAAAAACCACAAATTGTTGAGCAACATAGTCAAATTTTTAGTCCGTTACCCTTCCGACTTTACCCTACACAAAATATGTGGAATTTCATTAAGCTTGATACACGAAATGGAAAAATTTGGCAAGTTCAGTATGGGTTAAAAAGTGAGGCTCGTTTTGAAGTAGTTCTAAATGGCATTACACTAACTAGCTCAGACAAAGAGGAAAACAATAGGTTTGCATTGTATCCAACACAGAACTTTTACTCCTTTATTTTAATTGACCAGTTAGATGGCAGGACTTGGCAAGTGCAGTGGTCTACAGAACCCGAGAATCGTGGTATCTTTCCGATAAATTGAACTTGTCAATACCATCTGCCATTTTATCTCTTCAATCTGTAAACCCCCTTTATTGTTGAAGCATAGCAACCCCTCATTGCTTCTCCGAAATTTCAAATTTGACTTCCACCAAGCTGTTATTGAACTCCTTCTCTTGGTTTTATACAAATCCATTTTCCAAGGATTGTCGAGGGACAACTCTTTTCATCTCTATGGATTACTCATACAACCCGACGTCTGAGCCACTTCTTTTTGGTATGACTTACGTGATGGGTTTTACATCTAATCATAAGTG
>JBEGMB010000056.1:0-8588 GCA_041183245.1 Bacteroidota bacterium | reverse complement strand
AAAGTGTATTGCTCTACCAGCTGAGCTACGGAATCGCTGATTTGAGGGTGCAAATATACCAAAAATATTCTTCTAGCAATCCTTTATTCGGTATTTTTGAAAAATATAGTTAAAAAAAGGGTGAGTTTACAAAAACATTTGTGTTTATTGGGTTTTATGGGGTCTGGCAAATCTGCCGTTGGAAAAGCATTGGCGCAACGTTTGGGGATTTCTTGGGTGGATAGTGATGCTTGGATTGAAGAGAAACAGGAGCGGTCTATCACGGAAATTGTAAGCGAGAAGGGTTGGCCTGCATTTCGTGCGATGGAACGTGAATTCGCATTTGAAATGAATGAGCAAGCACCCATGGTTATTTCGTGCGGAGGTGGGTTTCCCTTGGATGATGAAAATTGGCAATGGATTTCGAACAATTGTACCTCAATTTATTTGCGCGTTGATAAGGATGTCTTGCTTCATCGACTGATAGATGAGACAGCTAGTCGTCCGCTATTGAAGGATAAGAGTCGTGCTGAGCTTATACAATTTATAGATGATAAACTTACGGAACGAATACCTGTTTATATGAAGATGGATTGGATCATTGATGCGAATGGTTCCATAGAAGAAACCCTTCTGCAAATCCAAAAATTAATATAAATCTCGACGATACCCCAGTTGGAATAAGAAATTCAAACGCGAGTAGGTATGGCTATTCTCTCCGGCACTGTTATTCGCTAAATTCAATACGGAATACGTTCCTGTAATATCGAAAAACAAGGTGCCTCGTACTGGAATCGTGTATTTAAAACCACCTTGTATACCTAATGCTAAATAATAGATGCTTCCTTTGGTAGGATTCGCGTTTGGAAGTGAATATAATCCTTCCCATTCATATTGTTTTGTGTAATCAAATTTCGAGAATTTAGCACTGGTCGTATTAATTCCGATTCCAAATACACTTCCACCATAGAGCGCAAAACCATTGTCGTAATCATTTAACATGTACGATCTTGTGCCGCCCTCAACATACAATGTGTGAGATTTGATGTTGTAAGGAACAGAAAGCGTGTAGGGGGTTGTTGTTACATCATTTGCTGTCATGTTCGCATAGCGGGTTGTGCTGTCCTGATTAGGTAAAAATGCAGAAGCACGAATGAAAAAAGTTAAGTCGCTTGATCTTGGTAGTTCAAGTCCTAGGTTAAACCCGAGCGATTTCCGTTGCGTACCAACGCCATTTAAAATGCCCGTACCCGCTGAAATGCTCATTTGAGCAAATGTGTTGGAAACGAAACCTATAAGAAGAACAAATAGCGTAAATTTCATAGTCCGTAAAATTAACTTCAATTAAAACAAATGTAGTTCAGTAAGCGCTATTTAACAAGTTAAATCAACTTTAAGTTTTGTTAATGAATCTAAATTTATTGAATTGTTTTTTATAACTTCGTTGACGTATGAAGCGTCAGATTGCTTTTTCTTTAGTACTTGCTACCCTTTCGTTTATTGCAACAAAAGCAATTGAGTCGTTTGGGGTAGACCAGTATTACAGATTTCAAGCAACCCATTTTCAAAAAGAAAGTGGTTATTTTGATTTGCAACACCCGTCAAGCATTCAATTTTTACCCACTGGCTTGCTGCCGTTTAGTGAGATTACTAGCCTAGATAGCATGCATTTAATGGCCATGCAAGGAAAAGGCGGGAATTCCTTGGTGCTCTTAAATACAGATTCAACGTCATTTTCATTGGTAAGCCCATTAACTTCAGATATAACACTTTCCTCGTTTGTTCAGGTAGATAGCCTTTTGTACCTGTTTGATGAGAAAATGGATGTTTTTGTTTCTACCTTCCCTTATGATTCTTCATCAACCCGTAAACTTTCGAATATTCGTCCGAATTGGACCAGTACCTCTGCTTGTTTTCACAAAACCACACATCGAATCTATTTTAACCCCGAGGTTGAAAATCCAACAGCAAATAGACTGAGGTCAGTGTATACCTTCAATGTCAATAAGAATCGCTTTACATCGTCTCCCTTATTTTCTTTTGATGTGGATGAAATTGAGCGTTTTGCTGCTGAGAATGGAATCCGAATCCATGCAAATCGAATTACCGAATTGAATGATACGGTTCATGGGCTCACTATCATTCCAAATGCAATTGCAGTGCATCCAAAAACCAACGAGGTCTATATCTTATCAGGTACCGATCGCTCTTTAATTGTTTTTGATCAATTCGGAGTAGTTAAAAATTATTCAGAATTAGATGCCAGTTTGTTTCCTAATCCAACCGGATTAACCTTCGCTCAAAATGGAGATTTGTTAATCTCGAATGAGGATTTAATTAAGAATTCAATCGTTCGAATTTCTTGGAATAAGCTGTGGCAATCCAAAGGTGGGAAAGGATTGGTCTTCGGACGTTAATCCATTATATAAAGTCTTCCCATTGGTCCTTCGCACAGCAATAAATCAAGTGTAGATAAGTTACTCGAGAATGGTTTATTGTAACTAAATACCTGTTGATATTCTTTAAGCGGCTCACGACTCAACCAGTTCTTATTTCTTAAGTCTTGTTCGACATATGGAATAAACGCTGTTGATTGCTTAAGGGATACTGGTAAATCCCATGCGTCAATTAGAAATCTTAAGATCTGTAGGTTAAGTTCCCAAAGTGACTTTGGATGCGCTAGTAATATAGACTCAATCTCATGGTGATAGGCTTCAAAATAAGGAGACTTTCCATAGGCGGATTTTATAGCTCTCCAATGTTTAATTTGCCAAGAACTGTCGCTGCTAATGTTGATTTCAGCCATGCACTGTTTAGTGTCATTGTGCACAATGGGTACAATTAACCGGTGAATTCCTTCCGCTGTAAGGATTTCACATCGATTTCGAATGCTTTGTTTTATCCAATGTTCGTGCTGATCAATCACCACGGATTTGTGCCTACAAAGTTCCCGAACATAATGGATGCTTGGAAAATACGCCGTAGGAAAAATCATCTAGGCCAAATACTTGAAAATAGCAATCAATGCACCAATTCCTAAGGCAAAGCCTATGAGTTGGAGTACACTAAATGAACCTTCCTGGCTTACGTTTTTAAGAATTCGTTCCATTCGGAACCCTTTATATGGACTTTTAGATAACCAAACGAGGGAGGCTCTTCCAACAATATGGTCTTCTGGTACAAATCCCCAAACCCTTGAGTCTGCAGAATTATAACGATTATCCCCCATCATCCAATAGTAATCCATTCCAAAGGTATAGGTGCTCGCTTTTTTATCGTCGATAAGAATCGTTCCGTCTTTCTTTTCCACCAAGGTATGCCCCTCATAGGCGGTAATAATCCGTCGATACCATGCAATGTTTTTAGCACTTATGCTTACGGTAGTTCCCTTTTTTGGTACGCGAAATTCTTGAAAATCAGTCATCGTGTTGTTTACATAGAAGTCTTTAGGGAAACACTCTAGGTTCTCAATAAGTTCCTCTGGACTTGGTTTCCGTTTTTCAACAGTATACGAAGGGCGATCAATATGCACAGTAAATTTAGCTGTGGGATAAGCCGCTTGAATTTTTTTCTTTTCAACTGGGGTAATATTTAATATGTAAGGTTCAGTAGATGACCCTTCGTAAAAGTCTAGTCGACTAAAATTACTCGCATCATCGGTTGTGGTAGGTGCATAATCTTTATCGTTTTCCAATAAAAATACTTCTTTCATTTCTTGGTATTTAAGGGTAGCAGTTTCCTTGCTCACATCCCACTTGAATGCCATGTTATCAAATATCTTTGCCGGTTTTCCATTGCGGTATACCGTGGCATTCTCAATTTTTATAACATCTCCGGGTGTACCAATACAGCGCTTAATGTAATTCTCTCGTTTATCCACTGGACGGTATATTAATCCGTCATGCGTCATTCCTTCCGCGTTTTCTGCAGAGTAAATTGGAAAAAGTCCATTCCTTAAGTTTTCACGCGCTATATTCCTCCAATAATCAATGTTGTCAATAAAAGAAAGGAATTTAATGGAATCTCTTGCATTTACTGCATTCCCTAGAAGACTATCTTTAATTCTAAATTGCCAAATTGCTTCGTTATTAATGATTCCATGATAGTCATGACCCATAAGTCCATTTGGAATCCTTGGATCATACACCGCGGTGTCTCCTGATGGGTAATTAAACACTACAATGTCGTAGGGTTTGATTTTTCCAAAGCCTGGTAAGCGGAAATACGATCCTTTTTCTATGGTTAAATACGAAGGGATGTTTACCCATGGAACGTTGTTGTGTACCAATGGATAGGAGAGAGGGGTAATCGGAACTTTTGGTCCAAAGGCTAATTTATTTACAAATAAGAAGTCGCCTACCAGCATGGTTTTCTCCATGGATCCTGTTGGAATTTGAAAAGGTTCAAACACATAAGTTCGGATTACTGTTGCAGCAATTAAGGCAAAGAGCAACGAATCTCCCCATTCTTTAACCCCTGTTTTACTTCCCGGTTTTCTACTTGAAATGAGGGAAAATAAGAGTTCTAGCGCGTGACCAAGTACAGGAAGACACATAAAAAGTACCAGATGATCTCCCCACTTTCTTGCTTCGAGTTCTTTGGCATTATTCCAATTGGTTTCAGGTACTTGCACTGTTTTTTCATCAGACGCAAGTCGGTGCATTAGGATATAAGGGAAGAAGATTCCTTGAAGTGTGTCCATTAACGAGAACCGACCAAAACGACGGATTAAACTGACGTTGGCAACCATCATCATTACTAAATGAACCCCGGGAATGAGCATGAGGATGGTCCAAAATGGTTTTTTATTCGTGTGCTTGAACACCAAGTAATAATTGTACAGCGGAATATATGCATTAGATGAACTTATGCCCATCTTTTGAAATTGTTTACCCCATTGTCCGAGGAAGGGATTGATCAGGATAAGAAGGTAGAAATAGATAAAACTCATAGCGTTATTTTAAATTTAAAACATCTTTCATGGTAAAAACACCTTGTTTTCCGAGTAAAAACTCAGCGCCCAAGATTGCACCAAGGGCAAAGCCTTCACGTGAATGAGCTTCGTGGCTAAGCGTAATGGTATCAATGGTGGATGTAGCGAACACTTCATGGGTGCCCGGAACATCCGGTTCCCGATGGGCAACAATAGAAATTTGATGGGATAAAACCTCGTTCCCTAGTTGCCATTCATTGTAGTTGGTATTGTTCGCGATTATTCCTTCAGCAAGTGTTACGGCGGTTCCGCTGGGGGCATCTAATTTTTGTAAGTGATGCGTCTCTTCAATGCGTAAGGTATACTGCGCTTGTGATTCAATCAGTTGAGCAAGCTTCTCCGTTAATTGTTGGAATATATTTACTCCAACGCTAAAATTTGAGGCATACAATAAACTTCCTTGTGTCTGAGAAACAAGATTAAAAATTTCCTCTTGTGATTTACTCCAAGCGGTGGTTCCAACTACGATAGGTAATTTTTGTCTGATCGCTTTTTTAATGTGTTCAACCACCGTATCAGGACGTGTAAATTCGATAGCTACGTCCGCAGTACATTCTTCATTCCCCTTAAACGGTTTTTGAGAATTATAAATGGATACAATTTCATGACCACGCGATATCGCTATGCGTTCTATGATTTTACCCATTTTCCCGTATCCGATTAGCGCGATTTTCATGGCCTTATTTTAATGTGATTTTTGCGGTCAATCCAACTGCAGATGTCTGTAGAAAGGAAGGACGAATTAACAAGCTTAAATCTTTTGATACATCAAAGCTAAGAAAATGTGCTTCTACTGCTGCGTCAAGAATCTGAATGGCATATATCGCTCCGATGCCTAAAATAGATAGGTCCCTTAATCGCGCATATTGATCGTAAAGTGAAACGAGTGCAAGGTTATCATAATCTACCCAGAGTGGATTGACGGCACCTCCGATTTGACGTTGGTTGTATTCTGTTTTAATGCTTTGTACTAGGAGTTGATTTTGAATTAAAAGGTAGGTTGTTCCACCAATTCCAGCAGCAATAAGGGGTACTTTCCAAAATGCATTTTTTCTTCCGTTTGTATGAATGCTGTTGTATACTTGTCCTCCGCCGGGAATACATGCAGACAATAATGCGGCTTTTTTGTAAGGAATCGCACTGTCGTTGAGTTGCTTTTGACCATAAATCAATACTACATGCATTGACAACACAATAACGCTCAGGAGCAATTTCATGAATTTCCTAGGGTTTCTAAGAGCATGTTCAATTGTTCCATGGAGTTGAAAGAAAGGGTGATTTTCCCTTTTCCTTGCGCATCTTGGTTAACTTGTACCTTTAATCCAAGTTTTGCTTTGAGTTGGTTCTCTATGGATCGAACTACGGCTGATTTTGGGCTTGATTTAGTGGCAGGTGATTTGGGTTTACTGCTGCTTGGTTTTCCCCATTGTTCTACCTCTCGTACGCTCAGTTGATTTAGTTTAATGGCCTCGAATGCTTTTAGCTGTTCCGATTCATTGGATATACTGAGCAAGGCCCGGGCATGTCCCATAGTTAATTCATTGTCTCGCACGGCTGCTTGTATTGCTGCAGGAAGCTTTAGTAACCTTAGGTGATTTGCTATGTCAGAACGCGATTTAGAAATTTTCTGACCCAATTCAGATTGGGTATACTTGCATTCTTCAATTAATCGATGGTAGGATAACCCGATTTCTATCGCATTTAAGTTCTCTCGTTGTATGTTTTCAACCAAGGCCATTTCCAGCATAGACTGGTCATTGGCTACGCGAATGTATGCTGGTACGGCAGTTAATCCCGCGATTTGAGATGCGCGAAGCCTACGTTCACCCGAAATAAGTTGATACCGATTCGGACTAATTTGCCGTAAGGTTAAGGGCTGAATAATTCCCAAGGCTTTAATGGAAGCCGCAAGTTCTTCCAAGGCCTCGGATTCAAAATGCGTGCGGGGATTGAAGGGGTTAGCCTCAATACATGCAATTTCAACCATGGTTGTCCCACCAATTCCTGGTTCATTGGTAGAAAGTAAGGCCCCTAATCCACGGCCAAGAGGTAAGCCTTTTTTATTGTTAGAAGTCATTTTCTGAGTCAAAATCGATTTGTTTATCTGAATTACCCATTTTGGTGAGGTTGTTTTTCTGAAGTATTTCTCGCGCTAAATTCAGGTAATTAACTGCGCCTTTAGACGCAGCATCATGCATAATCACAGGAATCCCATGACTTGTTGATTCGGATAAGGTAGTATTTCTATGAATAATGGTATCAAAGACTAAGCTTTGAAAATGCGTTTTAACTTCGTCAACTACTTGGTTGGCAAGACGAAGTCTAGTATCGTACATGGTCAGCAGCATTCCTTCAATTTCTAAGTTTGGATTCAAGCGTCCCTGAACGATTTTTATGGTATTGATTAATTTGCTCAATCCTTCCAATGCGAAATATTCGCATTGGACCGGAATTAAAACAGAATCTGCCGCTACTAACGAATTAACGGTGATTAATCCAAGGGAAGGTGAGCAGTCAATCAGAATTACGTCATACGAATCGATCACTTCTTCCAGTGCTTTTTTGAGTAGGTATTCGCGGTCTTCAAGATTAATCATCTCTAATTCAGCACCTACTAAATCGATGTGAGAGGGCAATAAATAAAGATTCGGGGTATTTGTCTCTAAGATGAGAGATGCTGTCGGAACCCCATTAACTAAACAATCGTAAATGTTGTTCACATTCTTTGGGTCGAACCCTAAACCAGAAGTCGAATTGGCTTGAGGGTCCGCATCGATAAGTAATGTTTTATATTCTAAAACACCTAAGCATCCGCCCAGATTTATGGATGTGGTCGTTTTTCCTACGCCTCCTTTTTGGTTTGCAATTGCAATGGTTTTTGCCATACCACAAAAATAGTCATTCACCCATGCTTCTGCAAGTTCGAATTCTATCATAATTCGCCTTTTTATCAACCATTTTCATTATTTTTGTTAAATCACAAAGGGTAATGTCTAAGAACACACACATTCGCATTGGTCGGTCAAAAAGCAATCATGTAATTTTAGATCATGATCAAATTGCTTTAGAACATTTGGAATTATTTGCCGATTCTGAGGGCAATGTGTTTATTACCGATTTAGGTTCTCCCCAAGGAACAAAGGTAAATGGAGAGGTTCTAAAGGGATTTACTCAGTTAAAAGATGCCGATGAAGTAGTGCTAGGAGGTAAGGTAAAGTTTAACTGGAAGAAATACCGTGTTTTTGAAAATCCTACGCCAAAAGAACCGGTTAAAAAACCTAGAATTGAAATCCAATCAGAGCCCAAAAAACCTAAGAAACGCGCTGAAGTTCAAGCCGTCTTGGATGTAGAGATGCGAAGCTTGTACATCATTTATGGAGTCATTGCATTATTAATTCTAGTGATTTATCTAATTAATTAATACAGCGTTTAGTTATATTTAAAAAAAAATCGTAATATTGCACCCCCAAAGTGGTGAATTTAATATAAGAATCATGAACTTAATCAGTGAAATTCAAAAAGAAGTAATTACGTTGAATGAACTTCCTTCATTCAATTCTGGAGATACAGTTTCAGTAAGCTACAAAATTAAGGAAGGGAACAAAGAGCGGACCCA
>JBEGMB010000055.1:0-3913 GCA_041183245.1 Bacteroidota bacterium | reverse complement strand
GGCAGCAATAATAAATGAGAGAATGAGCTTGTATGGTACGAATGAAACTCGCCCCCTCTGTTTATCTTTCGTCTGGTGTCCCCCTAAGGGAGGAAACCTAAAAATTCAAACTCACCACCTCAAAGCCGGAAAAATGAAAACTCATCAACCGGTACTTGAGAATCCAGGTTACTCTCAATACCAAAGCAAGAACCATCGTGTCCTTTACCTTAAGGACACCTATGAACTTTTCAGGACATCAATTTGTCACCTAAATCTCACAACATTGAGCTGGGAAGCACAATTTGTGGTCATTTTTCTGTCATCTTCAAACAGACAGTTGGGTGCAATCTCGGGCTCAAAGAAGCTATTTCTGGAGAATGGGTATGATCTATCCAGTATTTATAAATACGCACTCACAATTAATGCGATGCATGTAGCCCTGGTTGCGAACGCACCACACTGTGAACATGGTCTTTCAGAGGGAAATCTAGCTGTTCAAGATTTTAAATACGCTTTGAGCAAATTGGGGATTCGTCTAATTGACCTGATCGAGGTAAAAAGTGATTTAAGTTTTCAATCACTTATCAATAAACTCTAAATGTTTAAAGTTTATGAAATTCAATAAATTGGAAATTACCGATCAAATTGGGGAATTGGATGTGGTCTACAAATACAAAGCGGATAAGAAAAATAGACCAATCATTCGAAGTTCAAATGATGCTATCCAAGTAATTGAAAAGCTCTTCAAGGTTGACAAATTAGGATTGCAAGAGCAATTTGTGGTTGTATTCCTTAACAGAGCGAATAGAGTAATTGGGTGCACGCATTTGTTTTCTGGGGGTGTCACTAGCACTGTAGTGGACATTCGAATTGTGGTGGCAACTGCTTTAAGGCTTGTAAGTTCTGCTATTATCATAGCTCACAACCATCCATCAGGTAACTTATCGCAATCAGAGGAAGACAAAAAGCTCACTCTAAGACTTAAAAACGCACTTGAACTTATGGAGATCAAACTGCTTGATCACATTATTCTAGGACACGATCAAGAATACTCCTCATTCGCAGACACGGGTGAAATTTGATCATAAGGAGGACTTAATGTTCTCCTTTTTTTATATTTGATTATGGAACAATCTGAAGTTAATGATCTGGCTTTGAGGATTAAGAAATACCTCGAAAACAAAAACGACTCACCACCCTTTGAGATATTTTTTAAGGATTTCATGTTTATAGTCGATAACCAAACATCCAAAGAATCCGATGAAAGGGTATCAAAAAGCTTGAGTATTTTTTTTCAAGAAAACCCAAGCCTGGAAAATGAGATGAAAGCTGAAGGGGTGGAATTACTTCGAAAAATTTATTTAAGTGAAAATTCGGACTTGTTCCATCTAGCCAAGCCTATGGACGATTTAAAACTACTTTATGATTGCATTAACTAGAATCGTTCTAATTGTTGTCTTCCTAAGCGCATGCCATCAGCAAGTTGCAAAAGAACAAGAAGTGCTCAAAAAAGAATCCCGAGAGTCCGACTTTGAGACAAGTCCCTTAATAAATGAAATCAAGTACCCTGAATTAAATATTGATTCGGTCACCATTGGAATCAATAGGATTTCGAAAATTGAAGTGGATTTTATAGAAAGTCAGGATACACGAGTTTTTTCACTTGTTTTTACGGGTTCTTCGGACACCCTTAAAATTGAAGCGGCATCAATAGCCTTTTACCCTGAGGAAGACATCAATCTTGACGGAATCCCAGAAATTGGTATACTACCTGGTTATGAGACAAGTGCCTGCAGGAAGTATTACTTATATGAAGTGAAAGGTGGCAAATGGAATAAGCTAGGTGAAGCAGACACCCATTTGCCCGATCGGGAAAAAGGAGTAAACTACTTTTCTATTTCCAATCGAAAGCTTAAAATTTTATCGGCATCAGACTCATGCTGCTGTCAATGTGAATGTTACAACTAGACACATGTTCGGTATATACATATCTAAAGAATCTATACTAGGAAACGCTCCGTTACCTGAAGATAAGTTATTCGTTATAGGCAAAAACGCAATTGAGGCGATTCATGAAATAGATCATGCAGGCGATAATATAAGCAACAGAGGATATATCAGAATTGCATTTAGGTCAAATAATTCACGTAAAGTTAATTTGGTAGATTATATTGACACAGTTCAAAATCTTAAAGATGCTCTATTGGAATGGGAAAATTCAGAAAAGATCAATGGTAGAATAGACACTGTGGTCATAGATAGAGATCTAAACCCCGATCTTTTCAGAAATCATTATAAAACACATTCCATAAATAAATTGGCAGGTTCCTTATACGAAGTGAGTAAGTTTACAAGGCATGACTATTCTGTAAAGGATGAAACAAAAAAAGAAGGTGAGGGCACATCCCTAATGACTTCTATCGAAGAAAATAATACAGTTAAGGATATTGAAAAACAAAAAACTACAGGAACGACTAATTCTAAACCTAAAAAACCAAAATCTGGGTTTTGGGATAATTTTAGACTTATAGTCGTTCTGAGTGTTTTTTTGGCGGGACTGGTTCTTTTTTATACAGTCGTGGGAAATCCAGACAGCTTCCCTTCCATCTTTAAGTTAATTGTTAACATTTTTGCAATTGTAGCATTGTTTTTTGTTTGTTCATTATTAGGCGCACTTGTATCGGAATATCTCTTTCACGATAATAGCGAATCAATAATTACAAACTTTATTCGCGGGCTGATTGTATTGGCTCTCATTTTTTTATTCAGTTGGTTAAGTTTTGATTTTTCAGGTATGTTTGATTCAAGGGGAGCACCCTAACTTATATTCAACCGAATACTCCATCTATTTGTCAAAGTTTCCAATAATAAACGCTCCCTAAATTCACCTCGGCATGGAACATCATTTGTAAAGAATGGTTGTATTCCTGTAAAAATGATTCTTTTTCTACCCTCATCTATTCTGTGAAACCATAGCTCATTCTCTTCCAGAAATTGAACCAGAGGATCAAATTCGACTCGATGAGCATTATAGTGTCGCTCAGGATCTCCAAATTTTTTAAATAATTCCAATTCTTCTTTCATCTGGGCAAGAGATAGTCTCTTGGGAACTGCAAGAACATCAAACGATGCCTGCCAATCGATTTGATTTAATGGCTTGAGTAGCTTTATGAGCGTAATCACTTCATAGATATTGCTCCAAGTAATATCAGGATACAAAGAGATTTGTTCAAGAGCTAAAGAAATTTTAGCACCATCTGCATTTCTGCGAAATACATCACAGTCAGAGTGATTCATCTCCCAGTTGATCTCTGGTGCTAGATTACATTCGTCAAAGTATGCAATGATGCTTTTTGGGGTAAGTTTAATTTTCATGGTTTTGATTTTTTAAGACACAACGACACTTCGACATGACCAAGTGCCGATATGTCTAATTAATTGAAAAGTGAGTCCTGCCTAACGTGTATACTAGGTACATAGATCCCTACATATCGACCTTCAGCTCTGCGTACCACTTCGAATCCTATGTCACGAATTCTTTTGGCAAACTCATGAAGGCTGATGGGTCTGTACCCAAATTGCCGGCAGTAATCTGAAAAGTCTTGGAATAACTTTTTTAATGCAATCGAATAATTGGAAAGCGGTTTTGGGACAGCTTTTATGTCATCAAGAAACATCCGAACGGGATCATGTTGTCGTCGAAACTCATTCAGAGTGTGATTTAAGTAATCACAATGTGAGAACCCCTTATTGGTGAGTATTCTGTCCAAGCCCCTGAGAACCAAATTCAATACTCCAGGAAGTTCTTGAGCGATGATTTTTGAAGCTAGAGAATAATCCCGCTCTGACTCCGGTATAGTTTGGTCGAAGTGCACAATCATGAATCTTCGAAAGAATCCGTCGTTGTGCTCAATACTGGATGGCAGTTCAT
>JBEGMB010000054.1:0-14139 GCA_041183245.1 Bacteroidota bacterium | reverse complement strand
AGGTTTAGTGCGAAGAATATTCGAGAACTTACTTCGCGTTCCAACCGCATGCCTTATCCAAATGTAATTCCAGGATTAAAAGATGTTCCCTTAAAAATCACTTCTACCAAGAAAGTTGAATCGGTTGATACACCCGAAAATAGATTTGTAAAGCATATTCTGGAATCATTTTTAAGTTTTTGTGAAATCATAGCGTCCAAACTGGAAAATGCCAAACTAGCGCTCGAACAAAAAGAGGTCAAATCAATTGCAGAACGCATTGATAATTTATTGAATCAACCATTTTTTAAGGATATAAATCGACCAACATCCCTACGTATTAATAGCCCAGTATTGCAACGCAGAAGTGGGTATCGTGAATTATTGAGGGCTTGGTTGCGTTTTCATTTAACTGCCCAATTAAGTTGGAATTTTGACAAGGATGAAGACAACATTTTTGCCGGTGGAAAAAAGGATATCGCATCACTCTATGAATATTGGGTATTCTTTGTGTTGTTCAATACCTTGACGAATAAATATGGTCAATTATCAACTAAGAACCCAAATAGCTGGATTGAAGGGTTAATCGTTCCTGACCGATTTGGTTTAGGGCTAACCTTGCAAGAGGGGAAAACACGTGCGTTTGAATTTAAATACCAAGAGGCAAAAAGGCCACTGAATATTAAATTCTATTACAATCGCCCATTCGTAGGTGGCAGAGTTTATGAAAATCACAAAGGGGCTGGTTCGTATTCAAAATCATTCCGCCCGGATTATACGCTAAGTATTTGGCCGGCTGAGATAAGTCAGAACAAAGCCGAAGAAACTGAATCCATTGTTCACATTCACTTTGATGCTAAATACAAAGTAGAGTATTCATTCGCAAAAGAAGAAAAGTTAGAAGATCTTGAACAGACAAATGAGGGAAATACTAACATACTAAGCGAGGATGAAAAGCAACAAAAAGAAGAGCAAAAAGCCTCTGAATTAGTAAGTGCTATTGAAAAAGAAGAAAAAGAAGGCAATTATAAGAACATTGATTTATATAAGATGCACGCTTACAAAGATGCTATTCGAAGATCTGGGGGCGCTTATATTCTTTATCCAGGAAAAACAGAGTCGAAAACGAATTTTCAAGGGTTTCATGAAATCATTCCTGGGGTTGGTGCTTTTGCTTTACGACCTAACAACGAAAAAGACTCATCAGCGAATATTAGTAAATTCATTGATCAAGTTATTCAAAACCTTGAAGATGTCTTATCCCAACGGGAACGAATGGCACGGTCTGCAGAAAAAGTGTATAAATCAAAACCGCATTTGAAGCTACCCGATTCAAAACTTGATCAACTTTTACGTGAGTTAGGCGCAAAAGAAAACCCTGAAGAAAATTATGTACTCATAGGATATCATAAGGGTAAAAAACACTTGGATTGGATTGAAGCGAATCTAAAATACAATGTCCGCTATGGTTCAAGCTTTGCTATAAATGGTCAAATGATTTCAGCGAAGTACTTAATTCTTTATGGTAATCAAGATATGCAGCACACGTATATTTATCCGATTAACACTACGGAAGGAAGAATATACAGTAATAAAGAATTGCTCGAAATAAAACCTAATAAATATCCAAGTAAACCAACCGCTGATCAGTATTTTATTTTTGAATTAGGTAAACGAATTGATCTAGACAATTTCAAATTCGATCTTACCCATGAGATACTTCAGACGAAACTAGAGGAGCTGGAGCATACAAAACGACCTTTTACCATCAATATGATGGAATTAGCTGCAGTTCGTTCAGTAGTGCCCTAACAATCGGCACATCCGCTTCCGCCCAGTCCAAGGAGGGCAAGGAGGCTGGATCTAGCCAACGGTAAGCCAGGTGTTCTGTGAGTTGGGGTTCTTCGTTCGAGGTGCCGCGATAGGTATGCATGGTCAGGTGAAAATCTGGATAGCGGTGTTCTACCACCATCAGCTTTTCTCCCACCACGAAGTCCATGTGGAGCTCTTCCCGAATTTCGCGCACAATGGTTTCTTGCTCCGTTTCGTTAGCCTCTATTTTTCCACCGGGGAATTCCCATTTTTCTGAAATGTACGGGAGTGCGGATTTTCCGCGCTGCACGCAGAGAATTTTTCCATTCCGTTCAATGACAGCCGCTACCACCGTTACGTGTTTCATATGTGTAAAGATAAGGATATTATAAAAGGGATGAATCTACTTTTTTACCGCACCCTTCGATACGCCCTTTGGACTACTCAGGGTACGTCTAAGTTACAAAAAGCTATGCGGTCCCTGATTAGTCCGTAACCACGGACGTATCGAAGGGCCGCACCAATAAAACTCGCTCTCTGGCACTTGGATGTTCCGGTTTCCAAACAGAACTAAGCATCGTTGTTTTGGAGGAAGCTGAAAGATCACCGACAAAACAGAGGCTTAGGAGGTGCGGAAATGGTGAAACCAAGGTAGCATCCCGTGCCTTTCGCTTGCGCAGAAGCTTTAGCGAAGGTGCTGATTTTTGTTTCTTTTTTACTTGTGTTGAGGAACTCGAAACATCAAGACAAAAGAAAGTTAAGCAGAAGCAATTTCCAAACCTCACCCTTCGATACGCCCTTTGGTCTACTCAGGGTGCATAACGTACAAAAACTCCCCACTACTTTTTTATCCAAAAAGTAGCAAAAAATCTCCGCGACGGGTTTTATACGCTGCGATTTACTCCTAAGGCTTGACCATTTCAGTGATCCTTCGGCTTCTTCATGGTGACCTTACGCTCGTTACGCTCGGTAAGGTCTTGCCCAAGCCTTAGTTCGTCTCTCTTGCTAGTAAAACAGTCGCTCATAAAAAATATAAACTGCTGAAACCAAAACATCCGAGCATTGGTTATGGGTGCGGTCCCTGAGCTTGTGATGAGCTGGATTCCCCTTTGTTTATCGAAGGGTCGAATCATATCGAAGGGACGCTTTTTCAAGAAGCATCTTATCTAAAGGTGTCAACATTTACTATAAGCCGAGATTCTGTAACCATATGGTTGCAATTCGTTACTTAATGCAAGGCATGAATAATCCTCAAATTCCCGAAGGAAGCATCCATAGCGCAAAGGAATATAAAGCAATTTACGGTTCATATTTTAAGGGCTTAACGAATTAAGAATTAGCCTTGGAATTCAATCAAAAGTTGGGATTTGCTTCTTCAATTTCGCTATTCAAGGATTTATGAATGCGCTGATCGATGCCTTAAATGAAAGAGCAATAGATTGCACGGAAATTGAAACCTCCGCTGCCAAATCTTGGGCTCGTGAAATTAAAATTGGTGATGGGAAAGTAATTAAAATGACCGACTGTAATCTTGGATTAAACTGTCTAAAAGATTTTCAAGTCAGTTCACAATTTACATAATGAATTTCAAATGTTGAAATGTAAGCTTTCTATTACTTGAAAAGAAAGAAGAATTTAAATGGCAGAAATCATGTTGCTATTTTGGTAAAATCACTCTTGTCGGAATTCGTATATGGACTTATAATTTATGGGGAATTGAAAGGAGAAAAAGTTTTCATATTCCGAAAATCGCAGAGTTTACTTGAGTTTTGTTAAACTCATAAGACGAATTAAATTATTTTGCTACCTTCGAACAATGAGGATATTTTTAATTTCTTTTTTGTTTTTGGGGGTTTATTCGTGTGATTTTAAAAAATCCGATTCAGCTGGGGGCCAATATGTAAAACCAACAATAACTCGAACTGGGAAATTCAGAAAAGGGTATTTCCGTAAAAAGGTAAGCACGGATAAAAATGCAATTAAAAATCAAAATCGTTCAAGGTATTACTATCGTACAAGGGGTAAGTACCTTAGACGAAAATAACATTTTATTCGATTTATTCTTCAATAAATAATTCCTGTTTTCTTCAATGATTCCATTGCTTCATACAATGCATCTAAGTCTTCTTCAGTATTAAATCCCTGAATGGAATAACGCAGGTAGTAATTTCCGTTTTGCTCGGTTACAGGAATCTCGATTCGATATTTCTCATAGAGCAAGCGTTTTAATTCAAGGGGATTGTCGGTTTGTATTGGGATACTAAATAGTTGCCCAATAAATTCCTCTGAAATTGGTGATAGTGCTTCTTGACCCATCAATGCACAAAAGCGAGGGGCTTGTTCTATTACCATAGTTCGACACGCTTCACCAACCTTATCCCATTGTTGTTCCTTACGAAATTTCAAACAAGCAGGAATGCTCAAGAAAGCAGCAAAATCGCGGGTCCCGGTAGTTTGATGCCAATCAATAAATAAGGATTCAGAAGGAGTAGGGCTGCGATATCCCCAACTGATCACCAATGGGTCAACCCACAATTGTTGTGTCTTGTGAACATATAAAAAACTAGAACCTTTCGGACCCATCATCCATTTGTGGCATGCTCCTGTGTAAATGTCAGCTTGGAGTTCTCGTAAATTAAGAGGAATATGTCCTGGCACATGGGCGCCGTCAACTATGGTAATCAGGCCGCGCTTTTTGGCCTCAGCACAAATTTCTTTTACTGGTAAGATGAGCCCAGTAGCGCTAGTAATTTGACTGATAAATATGGCCTTGGTATGCTTGCTATACCCTTTCCAAAATTCCTTAATAAAGTCCGCTTTACTTTTTATTGGTGGGGGAATTTCTTGTCTCACATAACGTGCTCCTTTTTTCTCACAATAATATTCCCAAGTCCGGTCACAGGCACCATATTCTAGGTTGCTTGTAAGAATTTCATCTCCAACCTTCATAGGAAAGGACTTGGCTATGGTATTAATTGCATAGGAGGGATTGGTCACCATAACTATGTCATTGGCATCGCAGCCAACAAATTCCCCCAGTACGTTTCTAACATGTTCTAGTTCGATGATGGCTTTATTTACAATAAATTGAACGGGTTCACGCTCAAGTTGAACTTGCCATTGTTGGTATGTTTCAAAAATTGGCTTGGGACATGCCCCAAAGGAGCCGAAATTCAAGAAGGTAATCGTTGGGTCAAGGAGAAAAAGATCTTTCATTTTATATTGATGCTATCAATTTTCGAATAATAAAAAACAGCGGATATCCCAATATGAAGAGAATAGCACCCCAGCCAAAGGCGGATTTGTTGGCCAAAAACACCCCAAGAATTACTAATCCATACACCGAAATATAAATCAACGGCAGATAGGGGTACAGGGGAATTCTATATCCTTCCGGGTCTTTTACGCTTTTCGTTTTTTCTCGTTTTCGCAATACGAATATTGCCGCAGCGGCGCTCATCAAACTAATGCTATCAAAAAACATCACATATTGCAGAATTTTATCGAATGACTGCATCATAAAGAGCGTGAGTAAAATAAAAGCGCAAAAGATCACTACACCGAATTCCTGGACTTGCGTTTTGGGATTAACTTTTCCGAAAATCATAGGCAATACACGATCTTCAGCCATTGCATAATACACTCTTGGATTGCTTAATATGGAAACATTTACATAGGCCATCACAGCAAAAAACATTACCAAGGATAGAAATACTGACGCTGTTTTTCCAAACCAAAGCCCAATCATATCGGCAGCCAGTGTTTTAGTTTGAGAAAGGTGTTCCATACCAAGTACATACACATAACTAAAATTAACGAGCAAGTAAAGGGACATTATTGCAGCGATTCCAATGAAAATTGCGCGTGGTAGGGTACGCGATGGATTCATAATATCCCCTCCGAAATTGATGGTTTGTTGATATCCTCCAAAGGTGAAAAACACGGGAATAAAGCACATTAAAAAGGCTTTCCAAGGAGTAATGTCATTTGATACAGAGACTGTTTCCGGGTGTATATTAGAAGTGAAATTGGCAAATAAACAGCTGATTAATAGCAGAATAAGCCCAATTTTCATGAGCATTAAGCCATTCAAAAGCATCGCACTAATCTTAATCCCTAGAAGGTTAATGCAAAGTAAAATGCTGACCGTTCCAACCGTTACAATTAGGGTGGATGTTTGTTCTTCCAATTGAGGGAATATCATTGGCGCGATGTATGCTGAACCCATGATCGCGACCGCTGCGGTTGATGCTGCATTTGAAATTACCGTTATCCAATTTACCATGAAGGCAAAAACAGGCGTGTAACAAATCGAAAACAACTTGTAAAAACCACCGGCATGAGGTTGACGCGAACCAATTTCCGCAAAGGTCAAAGCACCTAAAAAACTTACGATGGCACCCAATATCCATACGAGGAAAAATATTTTTATAGTACCTGCCTTGGCTGCAACCTCAGCGGGTGTGCTAAAAATACCCATGCCAATAACCAAACTGATTACAATTATACTGAGATCGAATACACCAAGTTTTGGTTTTATTTCATGAGCGGGCATTTTTAAAGGTATAGATTATTCATTAGATTTTGACAATCCAATGCAACCTAAAGATTATTTCATATTCTTTTTTTAAGCAACCTCATGAACAAGATAGGATGGGGTCTTTAACAGCATAGCGATTTATCTTCAAGTCTAAGCAATCGTATCAAATTAGAGTGCTAATTCTGCATTTGGTTACATTTACTAAACTCCATCCCGAACCCACGAACACCTTGTTGAATGCTATGTAATTGTTCTGTTTTACCTCAACAGAAGATTCAATCGGTCCCTGAGCTTGTCCACCGAAGCGAGGCGAATGCGGTGCGAAGGGCCGCTTTAAAATCAATTATAGTTATTTCTTAAAGTCCAAACGTCTCAATGTCCAAACGTCTCAATGTCCAATCGTCTCAATGTCCAATCGTCTCAATATCCAAACGTATTAATGTCCAAACGTCTTGATGTCCAAACGTCTTGATGTCCAAATGTCTTAATGTCCAAACTTCCAAATGTCGCCTACAATCCCGTTAGAAATTCACCATACAGATCATTGAAGGAAAGTCCTGCGGCTGTTCTTTTTTTGGAGAGTTGCTTAAATTCAACCAGAGCCCAAAGCACAAACTCCATATGGAACGGAAGATCGGCTTTAGTTACTTTTGGACAATAATGTTGCACCAATTTCTGCAAGGGTTTGATGGCTAACAAAGTTTTTAGATGTACTTTCTCTGGTGCCTCTTCCAATAATTCCATTTCATCGGCATCAAAAAACCACTGCAACACCTCGTCATACGCAGTTTCTTGGTCTTGTTTTTTTAATTTTTCGATTTTCGGGAAAGATTGAAGAAATAGTGTTTTCGTTGCCGCACTGATTAAGTGTTCCGCCACAAAGGAGGTTCCCTCCTGCTCTCCTTCGTAAACAAGTTCCATTTTCCCCGTAAGCGATGGAATCATGCCCAGCAAGTCGCTGTAGCGAACCGTCGTTTCCGTTTCATTATTCATCAAGGCTCGTCGTTCCGCCGTACTAATTAAGTTCTCATAGGCTGTAATACTCATTCGTGCACTCACGCCGCTTTTTTGGTCAATATACTCACTCTCACGAGCTTCAAATGCAATTTGCTCTAAGATATCCTTAGCGAGTTCCGGAACATGTACCGTGCACAAGCGTTGGTCTAAGTGCGCTGATTCTTGCTGCGTTATCTGTTTTGCAATTTCTATAGTTGGCGCATAATGGGTTAAGATTTGGGAACCAATTCGATCTTTAAGTGGCGTAACAATGCTGCCTCTATTGGTATAATCCTCTGGATTCGCGGTAAACACAAAATGAACATCGAGCGGCAAACGCAATTTAAACCCGCGAATTTGCACGTCACCTTCCTCTAACATGTTAAACAAGGCCACCTGAATTCGTGCTTGTAAGTCAGGTAATTCATTGATTACAAATAAACAACGGTTCGCTCGTGGTATCATTCCAAAATGTATCACACGGTCATCGGCATAACTAAGTTTTAGATTCGCCGCTTTGATGGGGTCTATATCCCCAATTAAATCTGCAATGGTTACGTCTGGAGTGGCTAATTTTTCAAAAAACCGTTCAGAGCGATGCAGCCACGAAATCGGTGTATCATCTCCCTTTTCGGCTATCAAATCCCGGGCATAGCGACTGATTGGATGAAAGGGATCATCGTTCATTTCACTGCCGGATACATAGGGAATATATTCGTCCAATAAATTAATCATCAGGCGAGCAATTCTTGTTTTTCCCTGTCCACGCAAACCCAATAAATTGATATTGTGCTTAGAAAGTATGGCACGTTCCAATTGTGGAATAACCGTTTGTTCATACCCGTGCATCCCTGGAAACGAATTTTTCCCCGCTTGAATATTCAGAATTAAGTTATCGCGTAATTCAGTTTTAATTGTTTTCGGTTGGTATCCAGATGCTTTGAGTGCGCCAAAAGTGCTTAGGGAAGTATTCATGTGTTAGTTGATTCGTTTTTTTCTGTTTGTTTCATAGTCATGGAAAATCATTTCTCCAAGTCCTTTCAAGCCCGTGAAGAATGCTTTTCCTTTGTTCGATGCCGTAAATTCCTCCACAAAGGTCATCAAATACGGATCTTGTGCTATCATGAAGGTCGTAATCGGAATGTGCATTTTTCGTGCTTGCGCAGCCATGGTATAGCATTTCTCTACAATGTATTCATCCAAGCCATTGCTGTTTTTGTAATATTGACCGTCCGGCAAGCGAAGGCAACTCGGTTTACCGTCTGTGATCATGAATATTTGCTTGTTGGTATTCCGTTTTCTTCGTAGAATATCCATAGCCAATTCCAATCCTGCCACCGTATTGGTGTGATATGGTCCTACATTCAAGTATGGGAGATCCTTGATTTTTATCGGCCATGCGTCATCACCAAACACAATAACATCCAAGGTATCTTTCGGATAAGAAGTAGTAATCAGCTCAGCCAAAGCCATGGCCACTTTTTTTGCCGGTGTAATTCGGTCTTCTCCGTACAAAATCATGCTGTGGCTAATATCAATCATTAACACCGTACTCATTTGAGATTTATGGTGCGTATCTTCAACTACTAAATCCTGCTCCGTTAATTTAAACTCGCCAACCCCGTTGTTGATTTGCGCATTCTTTAAACTTTCCGTTACAGAAATGTGCTCCACTGAATCGCCAAATTGAAAATTCCGAAACTCACCCGTTGACTCATCGCCTTGACCACTCTTTTTGGATTTGTGATTTCCCATGCCATTTTTTCGAATCTTTCCGAAAATTTGATCCATAGCTTTCTTGCGAAGTGTACGTTCCGTTTTGGCTGTAATCGACAATCCTCCTTGCTTATTTGGTTGGATTTCTTCTCTTAAATATCCTTTTTTCTTGAGGTCTTCAATGAAATCATCCATGGTATAGTCCTCGGTGGTTAACTTGTACTCCTGATCAATAACGTTCATCCATTCCATGGCCTCTTCCATATCTCCTGACGTATGGGTAATAATTTCCATGAACACGTCGAACAAGGTTTCGAATGGTGTTTGGTCTGGAGCATCGTAAGGTGTAAAAACGTAACCTGATTTTCGCATGAGAAACTGTATGAAATTGAAACACGAAGTTTACTAAAAAGTTCAAACAATCGCTTGAAAACTTAAGCGATTCGGTTAATATTCGCACCCCATCCTTTTTACCTACCTTTGGCATCAAATAGGTAAGCTCCATGAAACGCATCAATCAATACAAAAAATTATTTCAAATCGAAGACCAGATTGAGTTGGGAGCACTTAAATCAACCTACAGAAGCCTCGTAAAACAATGGCATCCTGACAAGTTTCAAGACGGTGATCCGATGCAAGCCGAAGCGGCCATCATGGGCCGAGAAATAACCGATGGCTATCATTTCTTAGTGAGTATTGCCCCAGAAACGATTGAAGCCAACCGTTCGGAATACGAACAAGTTATAATGGAATGTGGAATTGTCGATTATAAACACAAAGGCTTACTGCTTGAAATTACCTTCACCAACGGCGACAGCTACGAGTACTTCGGTGTCAATGCAAATGTTTTTAAAAAATTCATCAACGCAGACAAGCAAGTACGCTTTGCGAAACGCTTTATCTACGATGCTTACCTGTATCGTAAATCTAAAAAAGGCGTCTCAGAAGAATAAGTCTGGGATTTTATATCAATACAAAACATTGATAAATTTTCGGCGCATAGGATCCTGACTAGCTTGTAAAGCGGCCCTTCGACAGGCTCAGGGACCGCTTTTATTCATATGCAATACATCAGGTGCGGTCCCTGAGCTTGTGATGAGCCTATCGAATCATACCGCAGGGCCTACGTACCCAGATATCCATTTAGCACCCAAAAACTATTGTCCTATTCTGCTTCATACAATATTCGATAGTTCACTCCATTACCCTCAGTAAGTGGCTTTGCATTTGGCTTACCCAATTCTATGTTAAATCTCCCATCTTTGAACATGGCATCAGCATACTGGGGATATTCTTTTGAAAACGTTGACACCACAAAGGGAATACTAACCGGGTTGCCATTCACGCGGTAATTCTCACAAACAAACTTCAATTGTGGAAGCTTGTTGACATTAACCCGTTTACCATATAATTCAAAGAAGATATACTGACGTTGACTTAATTCCAAGTTAGTACCTGGAAAGGCTAAAGCCCCACAACTATACGTTTGCTTTTTCTTGTGGTCGTAAACCTGCATCTCTACATAGGTATGCAAGACGCTATCCAACATCACTGTTTCCTTGGTTTTTTTTAAGGTCAAGGTATATGTTCCTTTGTTCCACGAGAGTCCGTTACGCACGGATACAAAGTCATCTTCGTACCCGCTGCTTTCACAGACCCCTCCCTCGGCTTTTTTCAACGCTAAGGAGGCTCGTGTACCCCAACGAGAGAAGATCATCGCTCTACCCAAAGGAATAAAGCGTCCGCTATTCTCACCTTTAATCACGGAATAATATCCCCCGCACTGTGTTTGAATACCGCTATAAAACTGGGTTCCATTCAACTCACCCGTTCCAAACGGGGCGATATACAATTGTAAACTATCTGGCACATCTGTCAACACCTTGAGGTCCATAGAAAACGTTTCCATATCATAAACCTGATCGAGCATAAAATCGAAACCAAGCATATGCCAAGGTGGTTTAGCAATGAAGTCTGCGAGGTATTTATTGTCTTGAAAATGCCCTGTTCTCCAGGTACCATCTGTAAAAAATTGCGTGCCTATGCCACTCATTTGACCCAATTCTATTTCTCCGTAATAACTACTTCCATCAGAGAAGGTTAAGGACCCAAGCTTGGCCGTTGGCTCCATCGGATTTTCTTCTTGTGCGTGCATAGGAACCCAGTGGAACACTAACAGCAACAAAACTAAAAAGCAAAGTGATTTTAAACGGTTCATGCGTTCTAAAGATTAAAGGTTAATTACTTATTTTTCAATTTGTTTCTGAGTAAGCATATACCCATCGCTTTCAAATAAATCGAAGGTCACATTTTTACATTCCAAAAAGCAACTGGTGTAACGACCGAACGAGTTTTTTCGCACATAGGTAACTATAGCTAATTCCTCATCGTTTTCGTGTAAAAAACTTGAAAAAATCGGTGCATCTAAGCCATACTCAATAGATGTTTTACTGGTATCGATCCCATTTAGATCAAGCATCACTTTATGAAAATAAATTGCTTCTTCTTTGGTTCTAAAGGTCGCAGTATGACTATATTCAATCGGCCAATCATCCACCTTACTGCTGTGATATTTACCTTTTACTTGAATTTGTTGTGCAACGCACTGCGGATAGAAAAAGACACTTCCAAGAAGGAAGATGCATGCGATCCATAACTTGCCATTTCTGGATTGATTTCTTACTGTTTTCATGATTAAAAGATTTTATGCCTAATGGCGGTTAAACAATAAAATCATTCAGAATAAACTGGCCTAGCATATTCTTTTGAGCGGCGCCCCTCATCATTTTTCCACCGTGCCCTGCCGGGTCGGTTGGCTTCTGCAAACACAGAAATTCTGGATGATTATACCCCAACAACGAGGTCAATTATATTGGTTACAAAAAAAGTACAATAACTTAACTAGCTATCGGATCAAGCTCCAACCGAAGATCTCCCATAGAGGGTAGCCATGAGCACCACATGAGGAAAGCTGAGAGCGGCAAGAAATATGAAAACTTGTCCCCAAGTGAACGGTGCGAAATAGGCATTCACTCCAAACAACAAACAAGCACCTAAAGTAAAAGGTAATGCTTGAATCCAACGTTGCATATCTGAGTCGGAATTCAATTCTTGCAACTTCTTCCAACCATGGAAACTGTGCTGAAAAATAAAGAAAACAGCGAAGGCCGGTATCAAGGGAAGGGCACTCAAAATCAGGAGCGAAAGCACACTGGTTAACATGAATCGATTTCTTTTCCATCCAATAAAAAACGCACCACCGAATAGAATCCACCACATGCCAAAAGAATTAAGTGAATCCATATTAAAAGGTACAGTCACCTTCATTTCACGTAAAATCAAGACCGTCTCATGGAGATGACTAGCAAGCATACCGCCCAAAACAAAACAGCCCCAGAGCAATGCCATACCCGATCTACCCAAGCGCCAATGTGCAAAATCAGCCTCCCCAAAATGCCACATAGAATAGCCAAGAAAAAGGAGTAATCCACCCCACGGACTTAGCGAAAAAACCCCAATAATCAAGGCGCCAAGCCCAAGGTACATCAACACATACCGTAGCATATTCCAACCCCAAGGTTTTTTTAAAGCATGCAGGTGATCCAGGGCGCCATGTGGAATTCCAAGGACTAACATTCCAATTCCCAATATCCCATAAACCAAGGGCATCTGTCCGACCGCTTGAAGTAAAAGGACCAAACAGCTGATCAGCAGCATTGGGGTCAAGCCATGCAAAACCTTGGAGCTCTTCCAAACCATATCCTTCACGGCGGCACCAACAAAAATTCCGAACGGTAGGCTTTTTAAGATTTGAAGGTCTTCACGAAAGGTGCTGCGCTCATCTAAAAATTTAAACACCTGGGTCGCAGCATTTTGCTTAAACAATTGGGTAAATATGCGTGATCCTTGCGCTGGTTGATCGCGAAGTAGTTGCAGCAACAAGCGATCGTAATAAGCAAAGCGCGTTTTTCTACTTTGAATGGGGTCCCTGTTCGATTTGATTCCCTGAACCACCTGCTTTGCAAAAGTCAAGGACCGTTCAAACGAATACCCTGTGCTTGGTTTCAACATGCCCGCGCGCTCCCCGGTATTGATCCACGTATTGCTGGATTTATTCACTGAAATAGAATGGCTAAACATTGGGATTACGCCCTTTTCTTTATCTTCAATCGAAAAAGGTATCGCATGCTTGGTTAAATAGCTTAACAAAGCCTGCTCTGCACGTTCCGAAGGTAGTAACTCTTCACCAAATCGAGTAATTTCAACCAACGCTCGATGTGCATCGAAAGGCAGAACGTACATAAACTGTGTAGCTCCTTCTTGCTGCACATTAAAGTCCATCATCGTAAAGCAATCTGCATCAAACACCGGAAGATCGGATTTAATTTCCCACCCATAAAAACTTTGAAACAAGCGTGTTTCACTTGCATTTGGCTTAACATAACTTGGTGGACGGTTATCAAAAACTATGGACGCGGTAAGCTGCTCCCCCAAGATTGTTATTTGTGGGTTTTCGCCATCCGTTTTAGGGATTCCATCATACTTGATTTGAATGATTCGAGCGTTTTCTCGGGTAAGAAGCGATTGAACGTTTTCACTTAAGGTTCTTCCCGAAATGCGATAGTAACGAAGCGAATCTAAGGATTGAACTTTTTCCCCGACATGCACTTTACTCCACTGAGTTTCAACCAACGTTGATAAGAAGCATGAACTCACCCGTTCCGGTTCCATCCAAAAACAAAAGGTCCGATCATTTTTTATAATCTGGTTTGGTTCAATGACCAAGATGCGTTTATTGGTCAACATTCCTTCAGCCTCTAACTGAAGTAACATTAGGCCGTTTCCGCAACCCAGTCCCAGAAAAACATAATCATAAGGTGTAGAATCGGACAAGGTCATGCATGGTTAGGTTATTTGATATAGTAGTAAAATCATAACCCAAAACAATTCAATTTGTTTATGAACGGGCAAATTTGTAACCAATTAAAAAAAAACAATTACTTTCATATTGTATTTCGAACCTTAAATGGTACCAACCGAGTGAAGACACCACGGTGGTAAAACGATACGGACTTTAAAGTCAAAAAAAACGTTGG
>JBEGMB010000053.1:0-5910 GCA_041183245.1 Bacteroidota bacterium | reverse complement strand
TTTTTTCTGTGCTTGCCTTCTTCCACTGAGCCTAGTAGCTCAATTAACCCATCCTTCCAATTCAAATGCCTTTCTACAAAATGAAGTAGCAAAGATTTATATTACCATGAATCCCCAAGATTTTAATACGATGGTTGGGGATAGTTCTGGCGCTTCCTTTGAGTTTCCAGCAACCTTCATTTATGCCAGTTCGGTAGTTACTGATACAATTGATACTGTGGGGATCAGACTTCGAGGAAATACGTCGCTTCAATCAGCAAAAAAGTCCTTTAAAATCGACTTTAACGTATACCAACCTGGATTTAAATGGTACGATTTAAAATCCTTAAACCTTAATGGTGAGCATAATGATGTGTCTATTATGCGCAGTAGAACGTGCCAAGAAATGCTGCGATGGTCCGGATTGCCTGCTGCACGAACCTCGTATGTTGAAGTGTATATTAACGGAGAATATAAAGGCCTGTATATAAACGTGGAGCACCTTGACGATCAGTACATAGAAGCACGGTTTACCAATGATGATACTGGGAATCTCTATAAAGCCAAATGGGGTGCTGACATGCTATACCAAGGGGGAGGACAAGCTCCGTATCAAGCGCTATATGAACTTAAAACGAATGAGGCACTCAACGATTTTTCAGGGTTAGTTCACTTTATTGATGTACTCAATAATTCGTCCATTGCTGAATTCCCTTGCGCAATTCAAGAGGTTATTGATGTAGAGCTTTTATTAAATTCTTTGGCTTTTCAAATATTAGTTGGTCAATGGGATGGCTATACCTTCAATAAAAACAATTACTACCTCTATCAGCGCCCTTCAGATGGTAAATTCGTTTTTTTAGAATATGATTTAGACAACACCTTCGGCGTAGACTGGATTGGAATTGATTGGCAATTTCGTAATATTTATACGTGGTCTCCAAGCAATACACCACGTCCCTTGTATACCCGAATGATGCAAGTTCCATACTTCAAAGATCGGTTTTCATATTATATCCAGCAACACATAATTACCTATTTCACCCCGGGCTACATGCTGCCAATTTGGGAAGCAACCCAAGACTTAATCAGCACTTCAGCCCTTGCTGATACATACAAAGGATTGGATTACGGATTCTCTGACCAAGATTTTCTGGATGCCATAACAGATGCATGGGGTAACCACGTATCCACTTCCTTAGATACCTATATTACCCAACGAAGTGCGTTTGCAACCAATCAATTAATTTATAATGGCTTAACCAATCCATGTTCGGTTAGTTTAACAGAACAGCATGAAGAGCCTTTGCAGTGGATTACACGTGTAGATTTATTGGGAAGAGTGTTAGATGAAATCCCGACAAATAAGATGTTTATTGAAATATCATCCACTGGACAAACAAGAAAACGTATTGTAATCCCATGAAAATTCTTTTATCGCTAAGCTCCTTACTTGTTGTTTTTCTATTGTCGGCACAAGATGTCGTGTTGGACCATGTGGAACCAGCTAATTGGTGGGTTGGAATGAAACACCATCAAGTTCAGGTGTTGCTCCACGGCCCTCAAATTGCTAAGTATACAGTGAATGTACAAGGGTTGAATGTGCTAGGAATCGTTAAAACTGAAAATCCGAACTACCTTTTTGTTACCGTGGAAACGCAAGATAGAAATGCAGGAACCTACCCAATTACCTTAACAAATACCAAGAATAAGGAAGTTGCGCGCTTTGAGTTTAAATTGGAAGAGCGAATCTACCAATCGGCGAAGCGAGAAGGGTTTTCAACCAAAGATGTTATTTACCTCTTAATGCCAGACCGTTTTGCGAACGTTTACCCCGGTCAAGACACCTACCCGGGAATGACTGAGCCCGGAAATCGCTCACTGCCTGGTGGTCGTCACGGTGGTGACATCGCTGGGATTATGGAGCACTTGGACTATATTAAGGAATTAGGTGCAACGACTATTTGGACTACACCATTGTTGGAAGATAATGAGCCTACGTATTCATACCATGGCTACGCCCAATCGGATTTATATAAGGTGGATCCGCGCTATGGAACCAATTCTTGGTTCAAGGAATTGGTGCTTGAATCCCACCGACGAGGCCTCAAAGTGATTAAAGATGAAGTGCCCAATCACTGGTCAAGTAAGCATTGGATGATTCAAGACCTCCCAACGAAAACGTGGATTCATCAGTTTGATCAATTTACTCGATCTTCCTACCGAACCAGCACCCAAATGGATCCATATGCTGCTCCAAGTGATCATTCCGCTTCCGAAGATGGTTGGTTTGATACTTCTATGCCTGATATGAACCAGTCAAATCCATTACTCTTAACCTACCTGATTCAAAATACCATTTGGTGGGTTGAGTATGCGTGTTTAGATGGCTTGCGTGTTGATACCTATTCTTACAATGATAAAGAAGCGATTGCTACATGGACCAAGGCCATTATGGAGGAATATCCCTATTTAAATATGGTAGGGGAAGTGTGGCTGCATAATCAAGCACAAATCTCCTATTGGCAAAAGGACAGTAAAATTGGAGCCTTGGATTCATATAACAGTGGGCTACCGGCAGTCATGGATTTCACCTTACACGACGCAATCATACAGGCGTTTAATGAACGGAATCAAGGGTGGGACCAAGGAATGGCTCGGATTCATGAAAATTTCGTGAATGATTTTGTCTATGAAAATCCCAACAATATGTTGGTATTTATGGAAAATCACGACACCAAGCGCTTCAATGAATATTGTCCAAACCTGGCCGATTATAAACTAGCACTTACCTTAATTGCAACCACTAGAGGAATTCCTCAAATTTATTACGGTTCTGAGATTGGCATGAAGGGCTCAAAAGATGTTGGGGACGCCGATATCCGTAGAGATTTTCCAGGGGGGTGGGATAGCGACACACTGACAGCATTTTATGCGCAGGATGATGTGCGAAAACGCTCAAAATTGGGTCGAACTCCAGAACAAGAAGCGTATTTTCAATTCACAAAAAAGGTACTCAATTGGCGTAAAAACCAATCCGTAATTCATGACGGAACCTTAGTGCAGTATGTCCCGGAGAATAACGTATATGTTTATTTTAGAATCTTAGGAGAAAAGAAAATAATGGTCGTGCTGAATAATTCTACGGATTCTAAATCCATTGCAACGAGTCGTTTTGTTGATGTCCTGGATAAATTTTCTATAAGAGCAGTTCCCCTAAAAAAAGAGGTGTTATCCGATACCTTCATTGACATGTCGCAGAAATCATTAACAATTCCAGGAAAAACAGCATGGATCATCGAATTGTAGGAAAGGTTTTAGTCCTCGTATTGTTTACATGGATTAACCTAAATGCATGGAGTCAAAATCCGACACGACAATTTAAGAGTATAGCTTCAATTCCTGCGGGAATTAAAGTCACCGTTTCTGATGGGGAGTACATTTTCCGATCTTATGGTCCAAACATTATCGAAACCACCTTTATTCCGAATGGACAAAAGCATGAAGCAAACTCTCACACGGTAGAAAAAAAACCGGATGAAAATGCGTTTACATGGGCGGCAACATCCAATGCGTTGATTCCTCCGTTTATACATATTTATCACAAAGAAGATCGGGATAAGAAAATGAATCCCACCATTTTAATCCAAACAAATCCCTTTAAAATAACCTATTGGCACAAGGGACGTTACTTGCTCTCTGAACGATGGGGTTATGATGTGGATTCCAGTATGGAAAAGATTCAGTTCAACTTAAGTAAGGACGAAAAATTGTTCGGTACCGGGAATCGCGTGCTTGGAATGGACCGTAGAGGGTATAGGTTACCGCTTTACAATAAGGCACATTACGGGTATGAAACGCATTCGGAACAGATGAACTATAGCATGCCCTTGGTGATTTCAGATCGCCTTTATGCCTTGCATTTTGATAATTCGTATACCGGATTTCTAGACTTGGATTCAAAAAAAGACAGTAGCCTGACCTATGAAACAACGGGTGGAAGAAAAACCTATCAGGTAATTGCAGCAGATAATTGGAAAGAACTAGTAGCGTCATATACCAGTTTGACAGGAAGACAACCGCTCCCACCTCGTTGGGCATTTGGTAATTTTACAAGCCGCTTTGGCTATCATTCGGAGCAAGAAGCTCGAGATGTAGTTGCTAAATTTAAGTCCGACAGCATTCCGCTAGATGCGATTGTATTTGATTTGTATTGGTTTGGCACAACCATCCAAGGTACCTTGGGTAATTTTGAATTCCACCGAGATAGCTTTCCGAATCCAAAACAAATGATCTCGGATTTTAAAAATACTGGGGTTAAAACCGTCTTAATAACTGAGCCCTTTATTTTAACCACTTCAAAGACCTGGGAAGAAACTAAAACTAAAAAATTACTCTGCACAGACTTTACCGGTGAAAAGCCATATACCTATGATTTTTATTTTGGTAATACAGGCCTACTTGATATATATAAACCGGAAACGAAACAGTGGTTTTGGAACATCTACAAAGGCTTAATAGAAATGGGAGTTGAAGGGATTTGGGGAGATTTAGGAGAGCCAGAGGTTCATCCCGATGATTTATACCACGTGGTAGGAAGAGCCAATCGGGTACATAACATATATGGCCATGATTGGGCACGGTTAATTCAGGAAGGCTACCGCGATGATTTTTCCAATAAAAGACCATTTATTTTAATGCGTTCTGGGTATTCGGGTTCTCAACGGTTCGGAATGATTCCATGGACTGGTGATGTGAATCGCACTTGGGGTGGATTAAAACCTCAAGTGGAGCTTACCCTACAGGCAGGATTGCAAGGAATTGGTTACCTCCACTCCGACCTTGGTGGCTTTGGTGGAGCGAATGACGACCCTGAACTGTACGTTCGATGGTTACAATATGGGGTGTTTCAGCCGATTTTTAGACCGCATGCCCAACAAGAAGTGCCAAGCGAAGCAATTTTTAAAGATCCTCAAACCAAGGCCCTAGCGAAAGAAGCCATCGAATGGCGTTACCGCTTATTGCCTTACAATTATACCTTGGCCTACGAGAATTCAACTACTGGAATTCCATTGATGCGCCCTGTTTTTATGGAGTATCCAAAACAAACGGACTTTATGGATCGAACCGATTGTTATTTTTGGGGTCCCGACATGTTTGTTGTCCCAGTAACCGAAAAAGGACAAAAAATCGCAAGAATTGATTTTCCTGACACGAATCCATGGTTTAACTTGTACACAGACGAACTGGTTGTGCCGCAGCAGTTCATAACCACGGCACGTTGTTTTTGGGGGTCTCGAATGGAAATGGTTTGGAATGAACCCACCATCGATTCCTTGACTATGGATAATATTCCTGTATTTGTTAAGGCCGGCGCTTTTATTCCGATGGCTGAGAAAGGAATTCAGTCTACCGAAGAATATTCTGTAAATAAGGTGGAGGTACATTTCTATTACGACCCTACGGTTTCCACCTCTAAAGGGAAGTTATTCGAAGATGATGGGACTTCACGGCAAGATTTTGATGGGGATTGTTACACCTTATTCGAATTCGACTATCTCAAGAAGTCAGCGAAAAAATCGGCAATTAAAGTGAAATCTACCAGTCCGTTTTGCAAACCCTTTAGTCCAGGAGTTACCTTGGTCATTCACAATGTTTCTGAAGCCCCTCGAATAATTAGTAAGACCAATGATCAATTGCTTGGAGAAGACGCCAAGATAACCTTTGACTCAACAACGAAAACAGCACGTCTGATTTACATACTGGAGGATGGTAATGAATTGAAAATCAAATTCCATTAAATTTCTTTGTGTCATAATGACATTTTGAAAAAAAAAGTATATTTGAAAGCACTTTAATTAAAAACTAACAACAATTTAAGAGATTATGAAGAGACAATTATTTATTAAATCTTTTTCCTTGATTTTTATG
>JBEGMB010000052.1:0-5764 GCA_041183245.1 Bacteroidota bacterium | reverse complement strand
GAAAATCCAGCTAATATCGCCACATTAACACCGGTTGCCAACCACTCATAGCCTTTCATATAGGTGCTAATCGTATACGTAACGGATGCTTCTTTTCCTAGTGCTGGATCACCGAAATCAGACCAAGGAGCAACACCGGTTAATACATGCCCAAAGAGAATATACAACAAAGTACATACAACCAATGACCCTAGGATTCCTATCGGCATATCGCGTTTTGGATTCTTAGCCTCTTGGGCTGCTGTAGATACGGCATCAAATCCAATAAAGGCAAAGAAAACAATTCCAGCACCGCCAAGAACGCCACCCCATCCCCAATCAAAAAATCCTTCATGTCCTTTAATTCCTTCTGGGATCAAGTATGGCGAATAATGCTCAGGGTTGATAAATTGCCATCCAATAACGATAAATACCAATACGATAGCCACTTTGAGAAATACAATAATCGCGTTAACAAACGCAGATTCTTTGGTTCCACGAATTAAAAGTGCCGTCAACATAAAGAGAATAATCAATGCGGGTGCATTAATAATCCCAGAAGCACTTTGTACCGCGTTTGCCAGATCAGGCATCTTGTTTAATTGCGCTGTGGATAATACCAATTTTCCATGATGAATTGATTTAGTGAATTCGGGAAACATCACAGTTGCTTTGTGCATGGCATCACCTGTAAGGTATTTAATGCTTTCAAAGGGAGAATGGCACCATTCATAAGGTATGGCACCGCCAAAGAGGTTGTTGAGGTATTCGCTCCATGCGATGGATACGGTAGCTGCTCCGAGGGCATACTCCATAACTAAGGCCCAGCCAATTATCCATGCGACTAATTCACCCATGGTAACAAATGAATAGGCGTAGGCACTACCTGAAATCGGTATCATAGCAGCAAATTCCGCATAACATAACCCGGCAAATGCACATCCAATTGCTGCGACAACAAAGGATAGGGTAACACCGTTTCCAGAAGCTTCTGCAGCAGCAGCAGCCGTTCTTACAAATAATCCGGCGCCAATAATCGCACCAACACCAAGCGCAACCAATTGGAATGCACCAAGTGACCGCTTTAATGATTTTTCTCCTCCTTCCGCATCAGCAAGCATTGCGGCTAAATCCTTTTTTCTCCAGATAGACATCGTATTGTTTTTAGGTTAACAAATATATTATTTTAACCCGAATATTAACCGATTATCAATTTATTCTACAAGAACTCAAGGGTTTGTTCTATCGTATGTGGTGCATAGCCAAGTTCTGTTTTGGCTTTGTTTAGGTTGAATCCCGTGTGAGGTGGCCTCGGTGCGGGTTGATTTAGTGTGTTAGAGTCGATGGCTTTTACTAATGTTTCAGGTACGCCCAAATGCCTCGCAACACGAATACCAATATCGAAGACGGAAAGGGTTTCCGGACCACATAGATGATAAATACCTGTATGGTCATTTTTAGCTATTGCCATGCAACCGGCAGCTAAATCCTCTGCCCATGTAGGTGCCCTGAAGTGATCGGTAATCAAGGAAACCTCTTTTCCCTGAGTTAATTCGTTCATTAACCAAGAAAAAATATTGGATTTGTTTAGGCTGTAGCCGACACCGTACACAATTATCGTTCTTGCAATCGCCCAATGGGTATAATCTGAGTTTATTAGCACTTGTTCAGCCAACCATTTGGAATTCCCATAAACACTGAGTGGATTTGGAAGGTCTGTTTCAAGGTAATTCCCTGTTTTACCGTCGAAAACAAAGTCCGTAGAAAGCAGGGTAAAATGAAGTTTTTTTTCTTTTGCAATTTCAAATAAATGTTGGCTAGCAAGGTGATTTACCTGGTAGCATTCATCTGGATTCAACTCACAGGCATCGACATTGGTCATGGCTGCGGTATGCATAATGTGCGTGCATGAACTTAGGTCCAAAAAACGGGTTACTTCGCTGTAATCAGTAATATCAATTGACGTGTAGTGGGTGTTTGGACACTCAGGGTTTCGGTTTTTACCGGATGAAACGGCAAGAAAATCGATGCGTTGAGCGATGCAGTCGGCTACTAATTTCTGACCGAGCAAGCCATTGGAACCAGTGATCAGTAGTTTCATAGCTCCCAAATGGTTTTTTTAGGTTTAGCTTGTAATTTGAAATAGTGTTGGTGTTCTAAAATCCATGCCATAATAAGATATAACAAGATCGGTGAACCCAGACCAATAAAGGAGAAATATATAAATCCTAAGCGGACCTTATATGGATTAATACCCAGTTTTCGTGCCCACCACAAACATACTCCGTAGGAATGTAATTCAAAAAAAAAGATTAATTTTTGTAATTGACGTTTCATGAGCTTAATATCTTCCTTCCAACTTCACACCTTAAACATTTATTCGTACTACAAAGTTGGCGATTTATTTCGAGAAGCGCTTGTGTTTCGTATGCATTTTTAGTTGTTGGTAGGATGTGTTTGAACTGACTAATTATTCTGTTTTTTTCGGGTGGAATTGTTTTGGCAAAGGCGTATAGTTTAGCCTCATTTTGTGGATTCCAAAGGTATGGAATAACCCCATTGATGAGGATGGTTTGTGCTTCAAATGCTGTAAGATTCGCCGTAAAATCATCTTTTAGGGTTTTAAGTTCTGATAACAAAGGGTTCTGTTTTTCTAAGGTCGTGGTATTTCTGAGTCGTGTTAACGCAGCTTCAAGGGTGGTTAACTGCCTTTGACGTGCATTTCTCTTGTGTACATACAAGCAGGAATTTTGCTTCAGGATATAAGCGGCTATTTCTTTTTCATTGGAATATTCATGGTGTTTGCGAATCATCCGCATTCGCCAATAGCTATACATGAAATCTGTTGAGAAGGTATGTTGACCAAACCTACAAGGCAGAAGGTATTCATCTTTTTTATTCCAATAGGTAAGATTTGAAATCACCCGTGTTTCCACAACAAGGGTTGGAATAAGTTCCTCATTAAATGCAAGAGGTTGATCATTTTCCGCGACCACATGGAGAATAACGTTACGGTATTTTGGATCTGTTTGATGTTTATGCCTTACCCAATCAGAGGATTTAACATGAATTTCGACATCTCCATACCACGTTATCTCTCCAATGCGTATGCATGCATTCTGAAAATCGGGTCCTGGCGCAAAGCGATTCCAGGTACCGGTATGGATAATTAGAATTGGATGCTTAGAGTTTGCATCGACTCCTGATATTAAGCCCTTACTCCATGCCCATTGCAATCCATCTTCTCGCACACTTAAAGATACAAAAAAAGCCGGCATTTGCCGGCTTTTAAGTATCAATCCAAGTAATTATCTCGGTAATGGATCTGTGTATTTGAAATAATTTGCATCCGGAGTACAAGGTGCATTGTAATCGAAAATCACAGGATTTTGTGTTCCTGGCTCCATTACAATTTTAACTGTAGTTCTACGATTCAACTGATGTAAGGCTTCAAATTTAACCTTGTCCGCTTTAAATTGGTTAATGTAATCATCGGTCAAGGTTTGTTCTACACCCTTGTCATCTGTGTATTTTGCTGGTTCGCTTTCACCTTTACCGAATGGTTTGATTCTACATGCATTCTTTGGGTCAATTCCAACTAAGTAATTAAACACCGCTTTAGCACGGTTTTCAGAAAGCGCTTGATTGTGGATTTCGGTGTCACGACTATCTGTGTGTGAATACAATTCAATTACGATGTCTGGATTATCTTTCAATAAATCTACAAGGAATTGTAAAGAGTCGTTTGATTTAATAGTGTTGTCGTTAACAAAAGTCCATTTATCTAAGTGGTAACGAATCTCAGGCGTTCTAAGTTCAATTGGAATTAAAGGGATCTCAACCACAAAACTTTGAGAATTTTCTAACACGCCTTGTCCGCCTTCACCTTTAGTAGAAATTACCGTAGCTCGGGACATTGGGAAATATCGTTCTTTGGATGCTTTAATTTGATAATCAAATCCTCCGTTAATATATCTCGGATTTGCCTTGTCTCCTTTTCGGTCTGCCCACTTGACGGTCTTTCCATACTTATTGGTAAGACCATCCCAGTTCTGACCCGATACTTCATTCACGGTTACTCGAGCATCAATTAATTTCTTGGATTTGTTTCCTAATTCATAAACAATCACCGTTAAATCATACGTTACTGGTGGGGTCGTAAAAGAATAAATATCAGGCGTATATGTTCTGTTTTTAGCCGTTGAACGTTCAGAAGTGAAATAACCGCTTTTCAAATCTTTTCTAATGGTTAGCGCGTAATCATTGGACGAGGAATTTATTGGCTTCAACATGTTTTGTGCAGCCCCCCATTTTTTTAACGGTTCCGTTGTTGCGGTTTTAATTGAAGCTTTAAAGATATCTAATCCACCAACGCCTGGGTGTCCGTCACTTGCGAAAAACAATAAGCTATCATTTGGCGATAACGAAGGAAATAATTCATTACCTGCAGTATTAATTCCAGCGCCCATGTTGTATACCTTAGTTGTATCCCAACCCTTGGCTTTCTTATCGTAAGTGATATACCAAAGGTCTTTTCCGCCTAATCCACCCGGCATGTTCGAAGCAAAAATCAGCATTTGACCATCCGCAGTTAAGCATGGGTGACCAATTGAGATTTCTGATGATTTACTGAATGTGGAATCTTTTGATTTGGATATCTGTGCATTTAACGCAGCCTCAAGGTTGATTTCACGAACGTTCTCCCACTCTTCAACGTTTTTATCTGCCATCCAAATTTCACAACCGAGATTTTGCTTCGGCATGGAAGGACAACGTGTAAAATACAAGGTTTTGCCTTTTCTATCCATGATAGCTGTTCCTTCGTTGTCATTTGTGTTTATTTGGTTTGTATTATCAATGCTTTTAGCACTAACAAAATCTCCTTTTTCATTGAATTCGGCCACCCAAATATCCATGAATTTCTCACCTGTAATTGGATCACGAGTTGGATTTGTAACCTCTTCACGTTGCGTTCCGAAAAACACTTGAGACTCTTTCTTATCCGAAAGGAACGGAGCCATGTCAAATTCTTTGCGATTTAATTTGTCCTCTACTTTTACCACATATTTGGACTCTTCATCATGAACAAGGGCAGACTCTTTACAGGATTCGATAAGTAAATCAATGTCGATTGATGTATCCTTGCCTCGCTTATTTTTATAGCTGGTGTAGCTTTCGCTTGCTTTTTTCAAATCACCATTCATTCGAAGCATTTCCCCATGAAAATAATACACTTTCGGATCGATTTCATAGTATTTTAACTCGATACTCGACCCATACCACTGAGCGGCTTTATCGAATTGTTCCATGCGACGGTAGCAATCTGCTAACTTGTAAGCCATTCCACCTTTTTCAGAGATTGACTTTCCTTTGTTTGTCATTTTGTTGTACGCTGCCTCTAACTTGGGCATAGCTTCAAAATATTTCCCGGAGTCATATGCCTTTAACGCTTCAGTAATGTATTTTGGTTGATTAGTTTGACCAAATACAGGGGCCAACATAAACATTGAAAGCGTAAGAATAAGTGCGTTTTTCATAGTTAGTCTTTGGTTTGTAACTTGCAGTTTGCTAACAAAATTAGGAAAATAATATTAATATCCAAAAGGACATTCTTTCCAATGAAGAAGCAACTGTTCCAGTCCTTGGTTTACCTCTTTTTCGAAATGTAAGATTTCTCCGGTTTCCGGGTGAATGAACCCTAAGGTTTTAGCCTGTAATGCTTGTCCAGGTAACATTTCAAAGCCCTTTTCTACGAAGGATTTAAAAGCTCCCGTATTCGGTCCGG
>JBEGMB010000051.1:0-6775 GCA_041183245.1 Bacteroidota bacterium | reverse complement strand
CCCTAAATGATAAACTGTACTGCTCGGTTCAACCCATATTTGATGTCCTTGATGTTGTAAGCGCCAACATAAATCGATTTCTTCCATGTGGGCGAAAAACCTACCATCAAATCCATTTGCTTCATGAAATAGGGAAGACTTAACAAGTAAACAAGCACCACTCGCCCAAAATACAGGCATGGCCTCATTGTATTGTCCCTGGTCTGTTTCGCATTCATCAAAAATTCGTCCTCGACAAAAAGGAAAGCCTCTTTTATCGATAAAACCACCGCTAGCACCAGCATGTTCAAATCGTGTTTTGTTTACGTGGCTTAATATCTTGGGTTGAACTGCCGCAATGGTTGGCGCCCCGATTCGGGAAAGGAGCGGGGAGAGGTATCCTGGAGAAACTTCTACGTCCGAATTTAATAAGAGGTAATGTTCGTACTTTCCTTTTATTCGTTCTAATCCATCATTATACCCTTGTGCGAATCCTACATTTTCCTTCAATTGTATGAGCTGTACAGTAGGGAATTTATGGCTAATGTAATTAATCGAATCATCCAAGGATCCATTGTCAATCACAAGAACATCGTGACCGTCACAGCATTCAACTACTGAGGGCAAATAGGCCTCAAGGTGCTTTTTTCCGTTATAATTGAGAATTACAATTCCAAGCGTTTTCATGCCTAATACTGTCGGAAAAGGTCGTTACTGTTTTGTCCCCAGTGGCGTTCATTAAAAAGATTGGGGTCGTCAACTGTTCCGTTTATCGTGTTGCGTTTTGATAGTATCTGCGACCATCCCGCATTCTTTACTTCGCCAACTAAATCACTGTGCAATAAGCGATAAGCATTGTTGGTAAGATCAGGGTTGTAAAAGATAAACCGTCGATTGCTGAATTTACCTATTTTGTTGTAAAACCATATTTCATAAGGGTATTCCGAAGGTGAATCTTCGCGAGCATTTACAGAACTTGGTGCTCCATATTGCAAGTAGACTCGTCCTCGGTCTGTTTCATATCCTGGCTGAAAATTAGTTTTGTAAAGCCCCTGAACGTATTGTACTTGTTGTTTATACTTAAGCCAAGCATAGCTTGCATCGCCGGGAGAAGTTGAATTCCAAAACGCTTGAAAGTATTTACGAATGGTTCCAAAATCCTTTGATTTTAATAAGTTTCTAATGTTCTTGTTTTCCGAAGCCTTTACTATTGGAAGTAAGCTACCCAAGTAAAAATGCAAACTATCATCTGGTATTGATTGCTGAAAATTGGGGTCAAGAATGGTGTTTGCGTAGTTAATGGTATCATCTAATGTGATGTTTCCGCGTTCAAAAAAATACTCAGAGGAATACAAAATACTATCTTTTTCATTGGTAAGGGAAACGGAATAGGCGTAGGCGCCACTGGCAAGGGTTGAAATGTCAATTCGTTTAATCATAGGGACCACTTGATCCCGTTCTGTGAGTTCTGTAGATTTATGATAGGAGAATAGTTCTCGTTGATTTTCGGTCTCTATTAGCGCCTCTTCAATGAAATATCGCGATTGACTCTTGTCCGCATTATACAATTCAAAATATAATGGCAAGGTATTTAACATGGTACCATAATAGGCATTCAGTTTTGGTATAATAAGAAATCCATTTTTTTGAAACACACCGGTGCTTGTATCGGCTATCGCATAATCTATGGCCTCCACTTGAGAAATTGTTTGTGTTTTAGCTAAGTCTGTTACTTCTAACAATTGACTCCCTCTAATTTCAGAATTTTTCACATTCCAATCGGATAAGGATAAGTTGATTTGATATAAACCTTTTGCTAGCGGAATCCGTCGCAGTTCAAAAAAATCTTCAACCGTACTGTCTTTGAAAATAGGAGAATTTAATAAGTATTCATCTGTGAAAAACACCTTGTTTAAACTATCCTTAATTTCTATTTTTAAGTACGTGGTTGCTTGTAAACCATTATCCTTAGCAATGAATTTTGCGTGTTTTGCATCGAATTGAAAGTGCAATTCTAGGTAATTGCCAATGGATGGTTCATAAAACTGAACGGTATTAAAATACACCTTGAATTTCGACCGTTGAGACCAACCATTGTTAAATAGGGTAAGGCTTGTAAACAGAAATAGATAAAACGCTTTCATCTTCTAAATTTAAGCAATTTTAATCATCCAGCTGCATTCGTAGCTTTTGACTCAATTGCCGATTGTAAGTCTCCATTAAATACTTTAAATAATTGTCGGTGGACTTTGAAATACAGCGGGTATAATTCTTCAGTCGATGTTCAATGTGCTCTTGCAACAATTCCAAGCATCGAAACCCTTCAGTGAGCGTGGTGGCTTTCTTTACGATTGCTTCGAAGTGGTTATTCATTGAATTCTCAATGGCGAGCTTTCCTTTGATTCCAGCATCCAAGCATTCGTAATAATTCTCTTTTATATTGAAGGATGAGAGAATATCTACGTCAAAATACTTTTCCATCCCCTTCGAGAATTCGTATTCAATCTCAAATTCTAAATCTTCAAGTTCTGAAATTCGAGATTCCAAAAAGCGGTCCGGAAATCGAAAGGCATCTTGCCAATTAATGTGATCTTGCCAATATCCAAATCTTCTAACATTATTCCCCAAGTCGATTACTTGAAAGTTGGTTTTTCCTGGAATACTTCGAGATCCCCTTCCAATCATTTGATGATACAAGGTCAGTGATCGCGTCGCCCGATTCAAAATGATGGTTTGAACGGAAGGTTCATCAAAACCAGTGGTCAAAATACCTACGGAAGTTAAGATGGCATCTGGTGTTTCTTTAAACCACTTAAGGGTATCTTTACGGTCTTTATCACTGAAGGTAGAATCGAGGTGTTTTACCTTATACTTGTGTTTTTTAAATAGCTCAAACACATGAATTGAGGTTTCTATACCTGCATTGAAAATTAAGGTTTTCGTCCCATGAGCAACTTCTTCGTATGCAAAAAGCAGCTTTTCTTGCATGAAAAAATTACTGTAAACCACATCCGAACTTGAAATGGTAAAATCACCGTTATTCCCGATTTTCAAGCCATGAAGGTTTACATCATAGTTATAAGTTTCTGCATCCGCTAAGTACCCCATTTTAATCAATCCGGCAATACTCTCGCCTGTAATCAATTTATGATAATGGTCTTTTAAGGGTAAGGTTTTATTGCTGCTTAGTGGCGTGGCGGTTACACCAAGAATGCTGCTATTTCCATAGTACTGAAAGATCTTCCTGAAAGAATTGTAATGTGCTTCATCAACGATCACCAATCCTACATTTTCAATAAAATCTTGGTTGTCTTGTAAGCGATTATTCAGGGTCTCAACCATGGCAATATAACAGTCACAGTCTAACTGATCTTCAATTGTTTTGACCTCTGAATTAATGATCTTGTTCTTAACACCAATGGCCAATAATTGGTGAGAGGTTTGAACAGAAAGCTCTATACGGTGCGTTAGAATTAATACACGCTTGCCCCATTCTTGTAGATATTGTTTAGCAATAGCCGAAAAAATCACTGTTTTTCCTCCGCCTGTAGGCAGCTGATACAGCAAATTAAACGGATGTTCATTGGTTCTGAACTCGTCAAGTACCTGTTTAACAGTTTGTTCTTGAAAAGGGTATAGTCGCTTGGCCTCGTAAAGGTCGGTATCAATCATGCAGGGGGTAAAAGCGCAAATTTACGTTCCTTTTTAGGAATTCCCATCACTTATTTATAATCTATTCCATTTTGCTACTAAAATTCCACAAGCTACAGCGGCATTCAATGATTCGGCACCACCTATGCGTGGGATTGAAATGCGATGGCTAAGGTAGGGTAGAACCTCTTCAGATATTCCTTTTCCTTCATTTCCAATTACTAAAACACCTTCAGGTTCCATGCCTATTTCTTGAATGGATGAACCATCCATAACAGCTCCATAAATTGGGATGTTAAGGTCTTTAAGTACTTCCTTAAGGTTGACGTAAGAAACAGATACCCTGAAAATACTGCCCATTGTTGCTTGAATCGTTTTTGGATTATAACAATCAGCCGTTTGTTCCGAAGCGATAATGCTTGTTATACCGAACCAATCCGCAATTCGAATGATTGTCCCAAGGTTTCCTGGGTCTTGGATGTTATCTAAACAGATTACACGATGTTTAAATTCCGGGCTTACTTCCTTAGGCATACGAAGTACTGCTAGAATTTCCGTGGAATTTTTTAGCGTGGAGATGCGTTGCATTTCATTGGGAGAACAGTGTTTGACCGAACAAGTTGTATTCAATGAGGTCGCTTCTAAAACATTGGTACAAGTCACAATTAATACGAGTTCGGGACGCTCCTGTTGGAGCGCTTCCTTAACTAATTTATCTCCTTCGATGATAAAACACCCGGTTTCCTTGCGGCCAGATTTGTCGTGCATCGAACGAATCCATTTAATATCTGCAGAAGTAAGCTTTTCCATTGCTCGAATTTCTTAATTTTGTTTTGTATAATGATGAAAAAAATCGCCGTTTCGTTTTTCTGTTTAGCTGTCCTTTTCAGTTGTCAGATTGCAAAAAATGTTCCTAAAGGATTTGTTTTGTTGCACGAAAACGAGGTGAAATTACAAAAAAGAGGGGGAACACTAACGACTTCAGAATTGGAGGCTGTAATTCGACAACAGCCAAATCAAAAATTACTAGGGATGCCCTTTCGCCTAGCTGTTTTTAATGCCGTTGATTCAGCAAAGGTTGCAGAAAAAAGACACCGCAAGAACGATAAGTTACTCGCAGAAAATGCGAATAACATCGCGAAAATGAATCGCATCAATGCACATCGTATTGCTAAAGCGCGAGAAAAAGGGAAGGATTATTACACAGAGAAAATTATTCCATTAAAAGACGTGGAGCATCCTCGAAAGTTTTTGAGAGAGTGGATGAAATTTAAATACGGTGAAAAGCCGGTGGTTTTTGATACAAACCTGTATGTGAAATCGGTTGATCAATTGGGGATTTTGTTGCGAAAGAAGGGGTATTATGAAGGTGTGGTTGAGGCCGAAGTTATCAGAGATTATAAAAAACGCACCGCCAAAGTAATCTACAAGATTTCAGCAGGTAAGCCCTACATCATTGATTCGTTATACTTTAAAGGACCAGATAAAGTGGTCAATTTATATAAGGCTTATGTGAAAAGGCAGGTGAAATCTACAGGCGAACATCCAATATTAAATAAACCGCTCGATGAAGATATTTTATCCTCGCATAGCGAATTAGTAGCCCGTGAGATGAGAGATATGGCCTTGTTTGGTTTTTATAATTCTAACATACGGTACTTAGCGGATACGAATGCACGTAACAAGACCGTGATATTAGGAATTGAGTTTTTGCCTAGAAGAATCCCACATCCAAGTATTGAAGATAGTTTTATTGTAACAGCATTCAAAGACTACTACGTCAACAAAGTAATTTATCATTTAAGCGATACCAATCGCATTCATACCTCCTTCAAAGAGTATTTAGCCAGTAAGCAAATATTTTCATCGAAAGATGACTTGGAATCAGCGTTTTTAGTCACTACTGAGCTCTTAGAATATCGAAAATTGAAATGTGATAAAAATGCCATGAAGCGCTTTAAGTTAACGAAGAATGACCTAAACCCATTCCGGATGGTAGATGTTTATTACAATGGGGATAAGCCGGGGGTTAAACCTCATTTATTAGAACTGCAAAACTATTTGGAACCTACAAATTATTTTAAAGACAAATACTTGGAGCGCAGTTACCAGTTCCTAAATCAATTGAATCTATTCACTACCATTAAACCCGTTTTTTACGAAATTCCTGGAACAAATCGAGTTGATGTGCATTACTACTTAGTTCAAGGTAAAAAGCAGTCCTATTCGTTTGAACCAAGATTCACCTCTTCGTTTGGGTTATTAGGTGTTAATGCATCCATGAATTACGTCAATAAGAATGTCTTTAGAGGAGGTGAGAAGTTTACTCTCACGCTTGGCGGTGGTTTTGAATCTCAACCCATAGTATTCGATGACGGAACAACAAAAGGGAGAACATTTAATACACTGGAATTTGGACCGAATGTGAAAATTGAAATTCCGGGATTGTTTCCAGTGCCTGTTTGGTCCTTATCAAAGCGACAAAAACCGGTAACCATCATTGGGTCTGGATTGAATTTCGAAAAGCGCGATATTTTTACTCGACGTGTATTTCAAATGAACTATACCTGGCGATGGAAAGTAGATAAAACTCAAGTCTTCACCATTGGATTACCTTTCGCTTCCACAATCAAATTTGTGCAGTTTGATAATTCTGACGCGTTTCAAGCACAAATTAATAACATGAGTGATTTGTTCCTCAGGAATTCATACAGCAATCAATTAATTTGGGAGGATTTTAAGTTTCAATTTGAGTATTCAAATCTTGCTAAAGATTTCGTCGCAGATGAAGGTCACTCTTCCCGTAGGACTTCGATTGATATTAATTTTACAAGCTCCGTTTCACTGGCCGGAAACACGCTGTCCTACCTCACTAGAAATGATGATACCCTAACGGGTGGACAACACACATTCTATGGAAATGTATTTGCCGAATTCCTGCGAAATGATAATTTATTAATCCTGACGAAACGCTTTAATTCCAAGCTTCAATTGGCTGGTAAATTAATGGCGGGGTTCGGTTTGCCATATGGAAACTCTACCACCTCAATGCCCTATGATTACAGTTTCTTTGCAGGAGGAGCCAATGATAATCGAGGGTGGAAAGCAAGGTTGCTAGGACCAGGAAGGTATAAAAGTTATTTGG
>JBEGMB010000050.1:0-8870 GCA_041183245.1 Bacteroidota bacterium | reverse complement strand
ACTACCGAGCAAAACGGAACCTATGTAGAGTTTATACCCGATGAGCAAGTCTTTAAGAAGTTCGCTTACAAGACGGCCTATCTCGAGAAAATGATGTGGAACTACTGCTACCTCAATCGAGGCTTAAGCATGTATTACAATGGAGAGAAGTTCCAATCAAAAGATGGTCTGAAAGATTTGTTGGAAAACAATATGGATGGCGATCCCTTGTATCCGATTATTCACTTGGAAGATGAAGACATCGAAGTGGCGTTCACGCACGGAAGAACCTACGGGGAGGATTATTATTCGTTTGTGAATGGACAGCATACGACCCAAGGAGGAACACATCAAAGTGCGTTTCGTGAGTCGGTAGCCAAAGTAATTCGTGATTTTTACAACAAGAATTACGAAGCCTCTGATATCCGTCAGTCCATTGTTGCCGCAATTTCTGTTAAAGTGATTGAGCCTGTATTTGAGTCGCAAACTAAGACTAAATTAGGGTCTGTTGAGATTGAGCCCGGAGGTAAATCCATGCGCGCCTTTGTAAATGATTTCCTAAAAGATAAATTAGATAATTACTTACACCGCAATCCGGACGTTGCTGAAACGATTGAAAAGAAAATCAAGCAAGCAGAACGCGAACGCAAAGAATTGGCAGGCATTCGGAAAATTGCGCGGGATCGTTCTAAAAAAGCAAGCTTACACAATAAAAAACTTCGGGATTGTAGAATCCATTTAACAGACCTTAAAGACAGTCGTAGAGAAGATACTACCTTGTTTATTACCGAGGGGGATTCCGCAAGTGGTTCCATTACCAAGTCAAGAGACGTGAATACTCAAGCAGTTTTTTCATTGCGTGGAAAACCCTTGAATGTATATGGCCTTACCAAAAAGGTGGTATATGAAAACGAAGAGTTTAATTTGGTGCAAGCCGCCTTGGATATTGAGGATGATTTAGATAACCTTCGCTACAACCGCATTGTGATTGCAACCGATGCCGATGTCGATGGAATGCACATACGCATGTTGTTGTTAACCTTCTTTTTGCAGTTCTTCCCAGACTTGGTGAAACGTAACCATGTCTATGTATTACAAACGCCATTGTTTCGGGTAAGGAATAAAAAGAAAACCATTTATTGCTATTCCGACGAGGAACGCAGAAATGCAATTCTTGAGCTTGGAAAAGCGCCTGAAATCACTCGATTTAAAGGACTCGGTGAGATTTCACCGGATGAATTTGTTCACTTCATTGGCGAGGACATTCGCCTGGAACCGGTGCTCTTAAGTAAAGAAGCGTCTATAGACTCAATTCTATCTTATTTCATGGGCAAGAATACCCAGGAACGACAAGATTTTATTATCGAGAATTTACGGGTAGAGAAAGATCAGGCAGCTGATGAAGGAAAAGAAAACACTGAATTAGAAGTCGCATAACCATGGCAGAAGACGAAATAGAAGATATGACGCCGCAAGGTGAAGACCATAATCCCTTTGAAAATAAAAAGGTAGATGAGAAAATTGTCCCCGTAAGTGGACTCTATGAAAATTGGTTTTTAGATTATGCGAGCTATGTGATTTTAGAGCGCGCCGTTCCGTCTTTGCAAGATGGTTTAAAGCCCGTACAACGTCGAATTCTACACTCCATGCGCGAAATGGAGGATGGACGTTACAATAAAGTGGCCAACATCATTGGAAATACCATGAAATATCACCCCCATGGCGATGCATCGATAGGGGACGCCTTAGTGCAGTTAGGGCAAAAAGATTTGTTAATTGATTGTCAAGGGAACTGGGGTAACACCTTAACTGGAGATGGCGCTGCTGCGGCACGTTACATTGAAGCACGCTTATCCAAGTTTGCCCTGCATGTTGCGTTTAATCCAAAAACAACCACTTGGCTTTCTTCTTATGACGGCAGAAACAAAGAGCCTGAGAATTTACCAATGAAGTTTCCGCTTTTGCTAGCACAAGGAGCAGAAGGGATTGCCGTAGGAATGGCATGTAAGTTTTTACCGCACAATTTCATCGAACTTATCGATAATTCCATAAACCACCTGCGTGGAAAAAAGGTTGAAATCATGCCAGATTTCCCGAACGGAGGAATGGCAGATTTTACGAATTATAACGACGGACTAAGAGGAGGTAGGGTTCGTGTTCGTGCAAAAATCAAGAAGGTGGATACCAAGACCTTAATTGTGCACGAAATTCCATACGGTACAACGACTACCTCGTTGATTGAATCCGTATTAAAAGCCAATGATAAGGGCAAGATTAAGATTAAAAAGATCGAGGATAATACTTCGTCAGAAGCCGAAATCATCATTCATTTGGCACCGGGTGTTTCTCCGGATAAAACCATTGATGCCTTGTATGCATTCACAGATTGTGAGGTTTCAATTTCTCCGAATTCTTCCATTATTGACGCCGATACACCGCGTTTCCTTGGGGTATCTGAAATCCTAAAAATCAATACGGATCATACGGTTCGCCTGTTGAAATTGGAACTAGAAATTCGATTGGATGAATTAGAGCGACAATGGCACTTTTCTACCTTAGAAAAGTTGTTCATTAACCACGAAATGTACATCGATTTCAAATTGTACAGCGACCGTGAAGCCTTGTATGTGTATTTATACGACCGCTTTAAACCCTTTAAGAAACAACTGATTCGAGAAATTGTAGATGAAGATTTACATAAACTCACACAGATTCCAATGATTCGGATTACCCGATTCGATGGGGCTAAGGCCGATGAAGCCTTGTTGAAGATTGAGGAGGAAATGGAGCAGGTGAAACATCACCTGGCTAACTTGATAGACTTTGCAGTTGATTATTATAAAGACCTTAAAAAGCGTTTCGGTGAAGGTAAAGAACGAAAGACAGAGATTAAGGTATTTGATACGATTAGTGCAACTAAAGTGATCATCGCCAATAGAAAGTTGTACGTTGATTTGGAAGAAGGGTTTATTGGATATGGATTGCGAAAGAATGAACCTGTGAACGATTGTTCTGAAATCGATGACATCATCTGCTTTTTCTCTTCGGGAAAAATGATGATTACCAAAGTGGCAGATAAGAAATTCGTAGGTAAGGACTTGGTGTATGCCAACGTATGGAAAAAAGGCGATACACGAACGATTTATCACATGTTCTATCAAGATGGACTTGGTGGTTCAACCATGATGAAACGCTTCTATGTAAATTCGATTACCCGAGATACGGAATATGATTTAACGCGTGGTGTCAAAGGATCAAAAATGTTATATTTCTCGGTTCATCCGAACGGTGAGCGTGAGGTGGTGTCCGTGTTATTACGTCCAAGACCGCACTTAAAACGCCTTCGATTTGATGTCGATTTAGGGGAGTTATTGATCAAGGGGAGAAACTCCGCTGGAAATCGCGTGACTAAAGAAATCATTCAAAAAATTGTTCAGAAAGAAGTAGGAGGCAGCACCTTAGCCGCAAGAAAAATATGGTATGATGATGTGGTTGGTCGCTTAAATGATGAAGGGAGAGGTAGATTTCTTGGAGATTTCAAGGGCGACGATCGAATTCTTACCTTGTATAGAAACGGTGAATATCGCTTAAGTTCATTTGATCTTTCAAATCACTTTGATGAGGACATGGTTCATTTAGAAAAATGGAATCCGCACCGTCCAATCTCTTGCGTGTATTTTGATGCAGAAAAAGAAATCAACTACGTGAAGCGCTTTACCTGTGAGGTGATGTCAGACAAACGAGTATCGTTCATCAGTGAATCTGAAGGTTCCTACTTGCAAGTAGTTTCAACGGCATACCGTCCTGAAATTCGAGTAGTATTCAATAAGCAACTCAAGGAAACTAAAAACTTGCCTGACCAAGTGTTGAATTTAGCCGACTTAATCGATGTTAAAGGCATGAAGGCTCAAGGAAATCAAGTCACAAAAATGAAGGTCAAAGAGATTCTCCTCACCCATGAAATTGCAGAAGGCAAAGAACCATGGCCAGTGGAAGAGGTTCCCTTTGAAGTGGAAGGCAATATAGCTTCAGCGGAAGATTCAGCAGAAGAAGGAGCAGATGGAAGTGTTGAGTGGGACTTCACCAAAAAAGAGGATGACGATCAGCCTACCTTGTTTGATTAGTTTCCGATAAACACCTTTTGAGTTTGACCACCTTCACGACCTACTAGGTATAATCCTTGGGGTAATGTAAGGCTGATTTTATTCAATCCAACTGCTGCTTCAGCGTTCATTAATCGGTTTCCTTGAATGTCGTAAATGCTGAAAATCCCTGGGATATTATTCTCAATTACTAAGGATTCGCCATCGTACCACGTATTCCATTGCTCATCTAAGGCAGTTAGGCCAGCCGGACCACCAAAATCTATTTTGGTGACATAACTTACTACGGTCTGACAGGAGTCATCATAGATGGCATAGTTCACCAATCCGCGTGTGATGTCATCGTATCCATCCAAAATTCCGTTTTCAATAATCGTTGAATCTTGAGAACAAAAACAATTCAAGTTGACTTGATAATTCTTATCTGTGAGGTTTTCTAGGTTGTGTATACTGTTGTTACAAATGAGGTTGCTGTCGATGCTTGTAGTATTTGGATCATAGCCCAATACTTGAACCCCAATCGCATTGTCCGTAATGGTGTTTTGACTTACCGTACTGGCATCCCCAATTTTTAACGCAATGCTGTTGTTGGAAAAGGTTGAATTGATAATTACACAGGTAGAGCTCCCATCGATTCCAGTTCCATTTCCATCAAATACACACTGATTTACCGTAATGTTTGAAATTTCGGTCATCCCAAAGGTATTGTTGTAAAATTGAGAATTTTGAATTACCCCGGGTGAACCAATAATGTTGTTTTGATTTCCTGAGAATAAACAATTGGTCACATTGATGTTGTTAGACCAAGTAAATGAGCAAAAATTGTTTAAGAACTGGCAATTAGTAGCCGTTAAAGAACCGTATGAAATCTGTGCTGCCTGTCCAACCCCATTGGATTCAAAAATACAGTTGTTGTATACCATATCTGCGTTTAATTGTAACCCGTATTGGTTTGAACGGAAATAACATTCATCAAACACATAACTAACACCGGGTTGCGATATATCATTGTAAATGCCATACCAAGTATTGTGCAATTCAAAATGATTCATTTGAACTGTCCCACCTTGACTGCCTTTAATTCGAATTCCTTCCCAATTGTAGAAGCCAGTGGTGGTATCCGTACTTGTAAACACAATGGGCGCATTACTCGTTCCGTTCGCAATTAAACTTCCTCGAACTTCTAAATAAATGAAATTCCCAGTATTAAAGGTGTTGTCTGCCGTTACTATTACTTCAACACCAGGTTCAATTGTTAGTGTTCTATTCGGAAAAACCACGATTGAACCTGTAACTAAATAGGGACTACCGGCAAGATTCCACGTCGCGTTATTGTAAATGCCTCCAGAAACTGAAGTTTGCGCAAAGGAAGCAAAGGATAAAAGGAACGAAGAAATAAATAAGAGCGTTTTCATACAATTAAAATTATAGTTTAATGAGTTTGATATTCGATGGGCTTTGGTTAATCTGTTGTATTACATAGCAACCTTTTGCAAGGGTACTGACGTCAAACACATTATTTCCAAGGGATTGGATGCGTATTTCTTTCCCCTGTAAATCGCTCAGGACAAGATCCGAAATAGCAATCTCCGCTTGAATATGAAGTTGATCGAGCACTGGATTTTCAATGCGGTATTTCATCTCGGAGTCCTCAATTTCAGCTGTGCTGTTGAATTTTAATACGGTTGTTAATATGGTCGTACACGAAGAATCAAACACTTGGTAGTTAATCAACCCTTTGGTGATGTCATCATAACCATCCAATAAATATTGTTCAATCCCACTGGAATCCAAATCGCAAAAACAGTTGCTCAATAAGGAGTAATTAACGTTGGTGTTATTATCCACATTAAAATTGATGTTGCCACATATTTCGTTGTTGGTTATTATTGGGCCATTGCCTGCACTGCTGATATCCGAAATCCGAACTCCTCCCGTGTTGTTATTGATTTCATTGTAAGTAAGTTCGGTTAATACCGAAACATTTACAGCCAATTCGTTATAATTGAAGGTGTTGTTTTTGATCTCACAGACATAAGAACCTTGAATCCCAATGGTGTTATCCAAAAACGTACAGTTCTCAATTCGTCCATTATTTGGGCTACTAATACCAATGTTGTTATTTTGAAACGCACAATTGTCTATGTACATCGAATCAAATACTCCAGCTGAAAATGTGAGTGCCGTATTGTTTTCTATAAACGTACTATTAGTCATGGTGAAGGCAGTACTGTAGGCATTTATTGCGGTATCATTGTCCTTGAAAAAACAATTATTGATCGTAAAATACGACCAACCATAAACTGCACTGGTATTGTTTCTAAATTGACAATTGTTTAAAATGGTTTCATTACCTACTGTAACCACTTGACCGCAATGAGAAAATTTGCAATTGGTGTATTGATAAATGGAAAGTGGTGATTCGTAATTAAACGGTACCAAGGCGTTTGAGATACTAAATCGGTCAGCAGTTAATTGTCCTCCTTGTGAAGAAGTACAGATAAACCCTTGCCACCCGATGTTGGTGGTATCCGTTGTGGTACGAACAGTAATAGGTAATTGATCTGTTCCAACCAAGTTTAAGGTACCTCTGGTTTCAATGTATATATTTTGAGCATTGGCATTATTGATTAGAATCGTTACCCCTGGTTCAACCGTTAGGGTATTCCCTGGAAAAACAACAATAGATCCATTCACCTGATACGGACTGTTTGCCAAGGTCCACGTGGTGTTTTGGTATATCCCTCCCGAAACGTTGGTTTGTGCGTTGAATGTACCCAAGAAAAAGAGTGCTCCTGCACAAAGAATAATTAGTTTATTTTGCATACTCTTGTAACAACTTAGATCAGAAATGGTTGGGAGCAACACCTGTTTTTTAAGGTTTTGGTTGGTGTTTTTAACATTTTTTTTAATCGGTTTTTCCAATGAGTTTTCAGCCCAAAAAACCAAACATAAGCCGTTCATTGCGTTTTCCTTTGGCTTACAAAAAATGGATTTTATTCAATATTCGTCTTTATATACAAAGCTGTTTTGCGTGTACTAATTTCTTTGAATTGAATTTAACTGATTCCGTAATGAACTCAGATAGTAGAATTAATAATAGCTATACTCAAGTGTTATTGATCTGCACAGAGTTAAATGAACTCATTATTATCTTCAAAAAAATGATAACCTAAATATTGGGTAGTTTTTTATACTATTTAATCCCGGATCTTAAAATCTCCATGTGTTATTGTACAGCTCACCAATATTTCTTTTTGGAATTAGTTATTGTTTTAGAACGGCTTCGAAATAGGTAGGTAGCTCTATTTCCTCAGTTTCAATAAAATCAGCATAACCATTACCATAAACCCCATATTTGCCTTTTGAACCCGAGCGGAAATAGCCCAAATTATAATTATCGAATATGTAGTAAATACTGTAACGGCCATTGACTAATTGATAAGTTTTATCACCCTTGATAAAACAATTTGATTGCGCTGAAAAGTATTTTTCATTGATTACAGAGGTATCACATAGTGCTTTAGGTTCAATTAAGTATTGTCCCGAAGCAACGTCTTTTTTACTTTCAATGGTATTAACTCCATGGACATAAATATCTTTATACTCGATTAGGTAACCGTTTTCATACCCTCTCCAGGTACTTACGCCGTGTAATATCCCATTTTTATCACAATTCAATTTTTTAGTAGATTTTTCAATAAGGTCGTTAATTTCTCCTTGAATTACTGTTCCTCTATTGAATGTTAAAGTAATTTTTTTATTTATTTTATATCCTTCGTTGTATCCTTTAACAACAAAATTCCAAAGTCCATCCATTGTGTCTGAAACAAATTTACCAGAACCTGTAAAGGTGAATCCATCTGCTAAGGGACAAATCCAAGACATACTAAACTGCCCATCCCACAACCCATTTTTTAAATTGGCTTTCACAGTTAAAGTTGAAGGTGATTTTTCTTTGCCGATATAAGTAAATGGACCATTAAATACGCGTTCGCCATTTTTAATAACTGAGGTTCGTGTAAGTTTTCCTTGAGTAAGACCCCAACTGTAGTCTATTGTAGTTGTTTGACTTTTGGCTAAAGAACTTATCGCTATCAAAGCGAAAACGATTCTGCTTTTCAATTGTAAAAAAATCATATGTTAATTTTTATTTCCTACTCATTTGGATTTTCCATTACATTCCCTTTTTTTGATACTATTGTTGTTCCTCGTTTGTAGAAAAATTGATATATTTTTGCTTATTGGGTTAATTTTTTATTAGTTGGAACGGTAGATTAAATTCGTCATTAATTCGAAATAAATAAGTACCATTCGACAGACTATGCAATTCAATTCTTAAGATGTCACTTGTGATTTGTCCTGATAGTACAGTTCTTCCAGTGTTGTCAATTACAGAATATGGTTCGCCAACAAGCTTAGAATCAACTTTGACGTTAATTACCGTTTGTGTGGGATTTGGATAAATGGTAATCAACTCGTTTAATGAAAATTGACTTATTCCAACATTGTTATTCACAGTTAGCACAGCTACATTAGAAGTGTCTGAACATGAACCTGAGCTGATGATACAACGGAACGGTTGATTGTTATTACTCATTATGGCATTTGAAACAATTAAAGTGTCGTTTGATGTCCCGCTATATTGACCAACGTTATTTAAATTTTGAAATCCTACACCAAGATCTGTTTGCCATTGAAAAGTTGAATTGGGATTAGACGAACCAACAACAAATTCCGCGGTGTTGTTAATGTTAATTTGTTGGCTTATAGGTTGAGTGTTTAATG
>JBEGMB010000049.1:0-18286 GCA_041183245.1 Bacteroidota bacterium | reverse complement strand
CGATCCGCCACAACCTTCAGATGATACACCCAAACAAATCGACACTAAACCTGAGCCGATTGAGACATTCGTAGAAGAAGAGGCTGATTTCCCAGGTGGTTTTGCTGAAATGGCTAAGTTTATCAATGACAACATTGATTATCCACAGGAAGCAATCGATTTAGGAATCAAAGGTCGTGTAACTGTTCGCTTTGTGGTTGAAAAAGACGGTAGAATCTCTAATGTATCTGTCGCTACTCCATTAGCAGGTTGCAAGGCTTGTGATAAAGCAGCGGTAAAAGTTGTTGAGAAAATGCCTTCATGGAAAGCCGGTAAAAACGGTGGTCGTGAAGTGCGAACTTGGGTAACTTTACCGGTTAAGTTTGAGGTAAACTAATCAGTAACCATACATTTAATCCCCAAAGAAATTTGGGGATTTTTTTATATCATGAATTTTAGAATAATTAATGCTGCCATCGGATTAACCGTGGTGTTCGCTGCGCTGCTATTAGCGTTCTTTATTGCCCTAACCGATCAATTGCCTGGCCTTTTCGGTTGGAAGCGATGGGTGCTGGTTGGGGTTTTAATTACGTATTCCCTGTTTCGTGTCTATCGCTCAATCAGAACATTAAAAAATAAAGAACATGAGAATTAAAATAATTTTAGGGGTTATTGGGATTTTGAGTTTGACTGCCTGCGAAACGCATGAAAACCCACTCGCTTATCAGTCTGATACGCACGGCCGAGGCAACATAGATGTATTTTTGGAGGATTCATATAAACCCTTATTTACAACAAGTATTTATACGTTCCAAAGTTTATTTCCGAAAGCAACTGTTAAACCAACCTATCTCCCAGAAGGGGATATTGTCAAAGCATTTTTTGATAATAAAGTAAAAACGATTTGTATTTCGCGTGATTTCACCGACAAAGAGAAAAAGTACTTGAAATCTCAAAATGTTCAAGTTCAAAGTGATTTAATCGCTTATGACGCTGTAGCCCTAATCATAAATCCAGAGAATACAGATACTACCATTTCTGTGGATCGACTTAAGGAGTGGATATCTTCTGATGGTGCTACATGGAAAGGGAGTAGAAAGCCAGTAAAAATTGTGTTTGATAAAGTGAATTCAGCGAATTTTAACTACCTAACCAAGTTATCTGGAAAGTCAACCCTATCAAAAAATGTATACGCACTGAATTCAAATGAGCAAGTGATCGACTATGTGAAACATAATAAGCAAGCCATAGGAGTAATTGGTGTTAATTGGATTTCCGATCAAGAAGATTTTGATGTAATGAATTTTTTAGATAGTGTTCATGTAATGCATGTAAGTCAGCATGACGGCGAAGACGGGTTTCAACCATTTGCAGGTACAATTTGGACAAAAGAGTATCCATTACATCGAGAAATGTGGATGATTAATAAAGGAAATCGATCAGGATTAAATACAGGTTTTGTTTTATTTATGATCGGAGAGAAAGGGCAGTTAATTATACAAAAATCCGAATTAGTGCCGGCTAAGGCTCCGGTAAGACTAATTCAACTAACAACACAGTAATTTTTCATTAATTTCTTTGCGTTAACCGAATTCCAAAGTAACTTTGGCAAAGCAATTGTAGGTGAGTTTTAAATTTTATATCATGAGAACAACAGTATTATTTTCTGCGCTATTTCTTTCTATAAGTGGTTTGTTTGCACAGACCTTGAGCGAAGCAATTAAAAAAACAGAAAATGAGCGTTATGCCGACGCTTTAATTGATTTCAAAGCGCTAGCAGCCAAGGAACCAAGCAATGGCGATGTGTATTTTTACTATGGCGATTGTTACTTTGAGAAAGGTGAGGTGGATTCAGCAATTCTTGTATGGAATAAAGGATATGAGATGGATAAACTTACGCCGATGCCGTTAATTGGTAAATTCCGTGTGCTCTGGCTTAAAGGAGATAAGGCGGGTGCGCAAGGAGAGGTATTGAAAGCCATGGAGCTTACCAAAGGAAAGAAAACAAATTTTAAAAGAGCAGAAGTAATTCGTGGAATTGCAGAAATGTATATCGAGTCTGAAAACAAAGACCTTGATCAAGCCTTGACATTACTTCAGGAAGCAATAACTAAAGACCCTAACAATGAGGACAACTACTTACTCCAAGGAGATGCATTGTATGCTAAAACTCCTCAAGATGCGAGCCCAGCTATAAAAAGCTACAACATCGTATTGGACATTAACAAGAATTCACCTCGCGGAAAACTGCGTGTTGCGAACATTTATCAAGCTGCACAGAATTATGAGGAGGCGAACAAAATATACAAAGAAGCAATCGCAATCGATTCAACCTTTGCGCCTGCGTATCGCGAACGCGCCGAGATGTTCATGCGTTTTGAAAAAATGAAACTTGCGATTCAAGATTGGAAAAAATACCTTGCATTAAACAACAATGTTGAATCAAGATATCGATATGCGAATGCCATGTTTGCGGCAAAACAATATTGTGAGGTGATTGATGAGGTTAATGCGATAAACCAAGCAGGATTCCGTAATTTTTATACAGAACGAATGTTGGCTGGGTCTTATGCAGAATGTCAAGATTACAAAGGAGGCGCACAATATGGCCTAGATGCAAGTGATCGCTTTTTCACCGTGGTACCAGCAGCAAACATTAACTTTATAGACTACAAAATCAGAGGGTCCTTATTGATGAAACTTGGGCAGGATTCACTTGGTTTATTAGAATGGGAACGTGCAGCGGGGATGAATGAAAATGCAGCCAAAGAGTTAACCCTTGAAATTGCAAAGTCTTACTATAAAATGAAAAAATATGATAAGGCAATTGAAATGTATTTGAAGCGACAAGCCTTGGTAGAATTAACGCTTGCTGAAGTATATAACTTGGGTCAATGCTATTTTGCTGGACCAAAGAACTTTATAGAAGCCGACACCTTGTTTGGTAAAGTTGCAGCGATGTCGCCTAACTATGCACCTGCTTATTTATGGAGAGCGAGAAGTAATTACCAAATGGATTTAAAAAATGAACTTTGGTTAGCTAAACCGCATTACGCAAAAGTATTAGAGGTTGTAGTTGGCGAAGATCGAAAGAAGGATAACAATAAAAAAATGGTGATTGAATCCGCAAGATATTTGGGTAATTACTATGCTAGCTCAACAGAAAAAGATAAAGCTAAAGTTCTTGAGTATTTTCAGATTGTTTATGACATAGATCCGAACGATGCCCAGGCAAAACAAATTTTAGGAATTAAATAATTCAAGGGGCTTAGGCCCCTTTTTTTATCAGCGATTTTCCGGTCATTTCTTTCGGTTGCGTCAATTCCATGAGTGCTAATATGGTTGGCGCAACATCTGCTAATACTCCATCGGTTATGGTCTCATTCCCAGCACCCACTAACACACAGGGCACTTGATTTAGACTGTGCGCAGTATTCGGGCTTCCATCGGGGTTTAAGGCGTAATCAGCATTGCCATGATCCGCAATAACAATAAATGAATATCCCAGAGGAAGCAAGGTTTCAATGATTTCTTTCAGGTAATTATCTACGGTTTCAACAGCCTTTACAATGGCGTCATAAACCCCTGTATGACCAACCATATCAGGATTCGCAAAATTCAGGCAAAAGAAATCGGGGAGTTGCTGTTTCACATATGAAATTAGTGTTGATTTAACTTCCTCGGCACTCATCTCCGGTTGTAAGTCATAGGTTGTAACTTTTGGAGAATTAATCATTAACCGCGCTTCCTTTTCAAAGGGCTCTTCTCGACCTCCATTAAAAAAATAGGTCACATGGGGGTATTTTTCAGTTTCAGCAATGCGTACCTGACTTTTACCATGAGCATCTAATACTTCGCCTAAGGTTTGTGCTAAATTGTCTTTTTGAAAGACCACATGCATCTTAGTAAAGGATTCATCGTACGTAGTCATGGTAACATAATACAAATCCAGGGGCTTCATGTTGAACCCTTCAATGGCATGTTGAGAAAGTACCTCGGCTATTTCCCGCGGACGATCTGTTCTAAAATTGAAACTAATGACTACATCACCGGGCTCAATTAATCCCTCTTGGTCACAAAGGATCGGATTGATAAACTCATCAGTAATGCCTTGTTCATATGATTTTTGAATTGCTTCTTTCGCAGAAGTATCAAGTGCACCTTCTCCGTTTACATAGAGTTTATACGCTTTCTCAACACGTTCCCATCGGCGATCTCGATCCATGGCGTAATATCGCCCAATAACAGATGCAATTTTAATATTCGATGTAAGGTGCGTTTCAAGTGCTATAAAATCTATAATCGCTGATTTCGGATCGCAGTCACGTCCATCGGTGATGGCGTGAATGAACACCTTTTTTGCATCCTTTTCTTTGCACAGGTCAATCAAGGCTTCTAAGTGATTAAACGCGCTGTGTACACCACCATTCGAAACTAAACCAAGTAAATGTATCTTACATCGGTTCTTAGACGCGTAATCAAGTGCATCCAATAAGGTTGAGTTGATAAAGAAGCTACGGTCTTTTATCGCATTGTTTATACGGGATAATTCTTGATATACAATTCGTCCGGCCCCAATATTCAGGTGTCCTACCTCCGAATTACCCATTTGTCCCTCAGGTAATCCAACAGCTTCGCCGCAAGCGGTTAGCTTACTGTTCGGGTAATATGACATAAGATGATCCATATAGGGCGTGTTTGCCTGATAAATAGCATCTGCTTGTGTTTGATCTCCGATCCCCCAACCGTCTAGAATTATTAATCCAACCTTTTTATTCATTTTGGTAACGTTATCGTGAATATTGACCCTTTGGGCAATTGCGCTTTGTAGGTTAATGTACCTTGATGCAATTCAATAAATTGTTTAGCGATAAAGAGTCCGAGCCCTGTTCCTGGTTTTTCTCGTTTGTTTTCATCACCAGATCGAAAGAATTTATCATAAATGAATGGACGATCCGCTTCGTTTATTCCTATACCATCATCTGTCACTTGTATTATGACGTGATTATTTGCCTCTTCAAGTTCAATGACAACGTGTTGAGCGCCATATTTTACGCTGTTTTCTACTAAATGAATCAACACACTCTCGAGCATGAATCTATCCGCTTGAAAAATAAACGGACATGGAATTTTAATGCTGAGGTCCGAATCAGGAAATCGATCTTGAAGTTGCTTCATTAATTCTGCATTGAATTCATCCGTTCGTATGGCCGTTCTAAACAATTCGATTCGTTGATTTTCAAGGCTGGCCGCATGCAGCATATTTTGAATCAAAGATTCTGACTTTTTATTTTCATCTAATGCCTTTTCCAAGAATATACGTATCTGGTCAGGGTCTAATTCATGCTTAATAATGGTTTGAAGAATAAGCTGGACAGACGAAATTGGTGTTTTTAATTCATGGGTAACGGAAAGTAAAAAGTTTGATTGACGTTGATGTAAAGAGAGTTCTCGTTGCATACTCAATTGATAGCGCCAAATACCATAAATTAGAATGACAAGGAACACACTTCCTTCACCTATGACCATGGTTGCTTTACTTGGGTTTTCCGTGATTAGCATAAATCCCCACCATAAGAATTGCAGGATAATGTATCCAGAAAGAAGTGCAAGAAAATATCTTGTATTTTTCTTGTTTGATTGCTTTTTCATTCGGTTACAAATGTACTGAATGTTAGTTGTTTGGATTGAATACGTGGAATGATTTCCATAAGGAGCTCTTCAATCCGTTCTTCCGTTTTTTGACTGTCATGAAATACCAACACATCGCCTGCTTTTATGTGTTTTGCTGCAGAGATTATGGTGGTGTTTTGTAGCTTGGCATTATAATCTTTACTTAGCCAAGACCACATGATTATTTGATAACCAGCCTTCTTAATGCGATAAATACTTCGAAGGTTAATTCGACCATAAGGAGGACGGAATAAATTCGATTTAATTACCGCGCGTGTTCTTGTTATGGACTCCATGTAAACATCAACGGGTGTTGTCCACCCATTTTCATGATGGTAGGTATGATTCGCTAACACATGTCCTGCACGTTCAATTTCTCGTATGATTTCAGGATATTTTTGGGCATTCGTACCGACACAAAAAAAGGTAGCCTTTATACCAAAATGTGCTAATACCTCTAGCACCTTTGGGGTTGCAATCGGGTGAGGTCCGTCATCGAAGGTTAAATAGACATTCGAATCATTTGGGACATTCCATACTAAGCGCGGAAAAAGCAACTTCATCCATGAAAATCGCCAAATTCCAAACCACATATTATTGACCTTGCATCATGGGAAGAGTCGTATTCGGTGCAGGTTCGCTATTTGGCTTTATGGATTTGGGTAAATACCCATAATGTTCGCCAATCGCTTTTAAGTTTCCTGTAATTGAATCAAAACGCTGACCATAAACCCCAATCCCCATGCGCGCATCTTCTCCATTTTCATTCCCAATGGCAATTAATTTTGAAGACATGCTTGGTAGAATTTTTTTATAAATGCGATCAATGTTCTTTTTTAATCGGATTCCAAAGGCACTTTTTTCAGCGTTAATTTTTGGGTCTTCCAAGGTTGTATACATTTTGAAAATCGCATCGGTTACGGCAAACAAGTCTTCGGTATTTTGTGTATTTGAACTTAGCTCAACGTCAGCTTTTTCGTAAAAATTCAAAATGGTTTCATACTGATCCAACAACTTATTTCCAAGTTCCGCCCCTTTTTTATTTGCTTTACATAGATAGTAAAGCTGAACGTGTTCATTTAGATTACCGCTGCATTTTGCGCGAATTTCTTGATCCCCATAAAGATATGCACGATTATTTTGATTGTAAGTCAACATATTCATTGGATCACATGCATTTACTTCGCCAAAATCTATAACGGTTTCAATCGGCATTACAGCAAGTGAACGATCTAAAAGGCTAATTGCTTTCTTCGTATTATTCTGAAGGAAAAACTGCTCCGCTAAAATCAAAAAGTTAGCACGGAATTGTGTCGTATGTCTTCTAGCATAGTAATCTGTTAAGACATCTGGATTCGCCATGTCACCGTATTGGAAAACAGAAGAAATCGTTCTGTACATCTCGTTGCGGTCATAAAAATCGGTAATTGCGGTTTTTACAGGGCTAAGTACATAAGCCATTCCAACTTGTTTTACCCATCCGCCATTTAATAATGCTAAGGAGAAGGACGACCCACGATTACTTGAGAAGTAAATTCCTCGTTTCCAATCGTTGTTCGCTACAATATCCATCATCATAACTTCATCTCTAGTCAAATAGCGGTCTTGGTCTTCATTGAACGCAAATTCAATCTCAGAGGCACATTGACTTAATTGACCTTTACTGATGATGTCTGAAGCGACTACGTTTTGTTTATCTACGGGTAAATAGAATTTACTCGAAGGGAAGAAGTAAATGTGATTCCCGTCTTGATCAACTATGTAGTTTTCGTCCGTTCGAACGAAGTCCATTGCATCTTTCAGGTCAACACTCATCCACGGTTTTTCGAATTCATCAAACAAGGTTTGTAATTCTTTAGCTGCACCGTCTTCAATTTTAATAGCACCTTGTTGAACACTCTTGAAAATTTGGCTTATTCCCGTGAATTTTCCGATTATGTTTTGTGCAAGATTCACGGTGTCGTTCGATGTGATTTGACTCCATGTTTTATCAAAGGCACCTTGAAGATTCGGTTGAGTTACTGAGAATGAGCTCCGCAACATTCCCATTTTGCCATTGAAGTAATTTACAACTTGTGTTGCCACCGTTTTGTTTTTCTTTAACCTAAGCTCGATTACTTTTTTCAAAAGCGCCTCATCATTACTCAGTCCAATGAGTTCAAGCAAAGGCAAGAAATATACTTGATCGGTGTTCCCGGAATACATTAAAATTTGATCTTCACGATAAGCAATAGGCAACGGTTCGGATTCATAGGCCTTCATTTTCATTTGATTTGTATACCAATCAGTGCCCATAAGCGATAGGTTGCATACGCGAACGTCAGTTCGCTTCCCTTCAACTTCTTGCAGATACCATAAAGGGAATGTATCATTATCCCCGTTAGTAAATAAGATGCCATTTTTTTTACAAGAATTTAAATAGTTGTATGCTAAATCGCGTGCGGATGTTTTCCCACTGCGGTCGTGATCGTCCCATCCTTGTGTACCCATGAGCATTGGGGCCAATAAACCCAACAAGCCAATAATCATAACCGGGGCGTTACCACTCAGTTTGGCTTTACTCAATAGGTAAGAAAGGCCAATAAGTAATGCAATTAAAACCGTGAGTACAAACCACATGCGCCCATAACCCGCGATTAAAAACAGTAAAAGTCCTCCCCCGAAAAAATAGGAGAGTTTCAAAACTAATTTTTTATCGATTGAACTAATAAAGTCATACAGGGCATATACACCAAATGCTAACCACATAGCAAAGAAATAAAAGGAACCAGAATATGCATAATCTCGCTCTCTAGGTTCGAGTGGCTTCTGATTCAGGTACACAACGATGGCTAATCCTGTAAAAAGAAAGGCTAAGGTCAAAACAAAGGCATCCTTCGGTGCGCGATAAAAATGGAAAAATATACCCAAGATTATAAATGCAAAAGGAATTAAAAAGAAGCGGTTATGAGCCGGGTTTTCGCTGGTATAGAATGGCTGTGCATCTGATGGCCCCACATTTGGAGCATCGACCCAATCAATACCACTAATCCAATTTCCTCTCATGTTATCTCCGTGACCTTGAATATCGTTTTGACGTCCAGAGAAGTTCCATAGAAGATAGCGCACATACATCCAGTTCACTTGATATCTAAAAAAGTAGGTAAGGTTTTCTCCCATGGTGGGAAGACGCATCCCGTCTCTCCCTAATTCATCACCAGCTCCGTCAGCGGGATCATATCCACTCCATTCCTTATATCCTTGAATGTGCTGCGGTGTTTCTGCATACATTCTTGGGAAAATGGTGGTTTGCGCATACGCTGGTTCAGCGCCAATTCTAATGGAGCTATTGCTTTCATAGTACTTTTCCGTTATGGTAAAAGCCCCTTTATTTTTGTTGGTCCAAGCCTTCGCATCAGCTTCTTTAATAAAGGCCTTAACATCGGCTTCTCCTTCTTGAACAACAAATCGTCTAAGGTAATAAGGTGATAGATCTCCCCAGCCATCCTTTGATGTTAATCGCGGTTGACCATTTTCGTCTAACGTTTCGTTTAAACGAAATGAATTCCAATACTGGCCAAAAAATATAGGATTAGATCCATATTGCTCTCTTTTCAAATAAGAATGAAGTGTCACTAAGTTTTCCGGGTCATTTTCATCCAATGGGGTATTGGCATTTGACCGGATGACGATGACTGCAAAAGATCCGTAACCAATTAGCAATACGGTAAGACCCATGATGGTATTATACAAAATGGTGTGTTGCTTTTTTCTTGCAAATCGAATGGCAAAAACACAAACTCCGATTAATAACAGGAAGAAGAATAAGGTGCCGCTAAAAAATGGAAGTCCGAAAGAATTTACAAAAGACACCTCAAAAGAACTGGCAAGTGCAATAGACCCTGGGATAATAGCCTCTTGAATAAACCCAAGGGCAAATACTGAAATTACTCCGGTGAGAATAAACCAACCCCATGTAATGTTTTTGGATACATTGAAGTAAATTAAGTATCCAATAGCAGGAACTACAAGAATACCAAGTAAATGGACCCCAACAGCCAATCCTAACATGAAGAAAATAATTAAGATCCATCGGTTTGGATTTGCTTGCTGGTTTTCAACTAAATTCATTTCTTCGTCCCACTTCAAGGCGGCCCAAAAAATCACTGCAGTGAAAAGTGACGCCATGGCATAGACTTCGCCCTCTACAGCGGAAAACCAAAAGGAATCAGAAAAGGTGTAGGCTAAGGCAGCAATTGCCGAAGCTACAATTACCATGGTTCCATCAGCATTTCCTAATTCACCTTTTTGATTGATTACAAGTTTCTTAAGCAAAAGACTCATCGACCAAAACATAAAGAGAATAGTTAATGAACTTGAAATGGCTGACAGTGCGTTAATCCAAAGTGCAACGGATTCTGGCGCAGCGAAAAAAGAAAACAGCCTGCCAAGCACCATGAACAATGGAGCCCCCGGAGGGTGCCCTACCTCTAGTTTATAAGCTGCAGTAATGTATTCACCACAATCCCACAAACTTGCTGTAGACTCCATGGTCATTAGGTAAACACTTGTTGCAATAGCAAAAACAAACCATCCGGTTAAGGTGTTAAGCTTTTTAAAGTTCATGATAAAAAGAATAATATATGAACGCGAATTTAGGAATATATCGCGTTGAGTGAAAATTCCACGGATAAATTTCAAATTGGATTTTTTGAAAATTAAATAAAGTTCCTAACTTTGCGCACCCAATGACCCATGGTGTAACTGGCAACACGTCTGATTTTGGTTCAGAAGAGTCTAGGTTCGAGCCCTAGTGGGTCAACAATATAAACCCTGATTGCTCAGGGTTTTTGTTTTTATTAGAGAATTATCACTGGCTCAACACCAATCTACCGCCGTATGAAAGAAGACCTAGAGAAAAAAAGCATTGAGAGTCTTGGGGAATTTGGTTTGATTAACCATCTAACAGCTGCTTTTAATGCTGCTAATTCATCTACAGTTTTTGGTGTAGGAGATGACTGCGCAGTCATAGAACGGGACGAATCTACCTTTACCCTGGTGTCATCTGATTTGTTCTTAGAGAATATTCATTTTGACCTGATGTATGTTCCGTTGAAGCAATTGGGATATAAAGCGATTTCTGCCAGTATTTCTGATGTGTATGCTATGAATGGCACGGCTGAGCAAGTTGTGGTAAACATTGGCTTGTCGAGTCGTTTCCCATTAGAGGCAATTGAAGAATTGTATGAAGGGATTCAAAAGGCTTGTGAACATTTTCAAGTTGACTTGGTGGGTGGAGACACTAGCAGTTCTTCAAAAGGACTAATGCTGTCAGTAACGGCGATTGGCAAGGTTGAAAAATCAAAAATTTCATATAGAAAAGGTGCTAAAACCAATGATATTATTATGGTTTCTGGGGATTTAGGCCGTCCATATTTGGGCTTGCAAATTTTGGAACGCGAGAAAAGTGTGTTTCTTGCAAATCCGAACATTCAACCAGAATTGGCACCATATGACCCCTTGATTAAAAAGCAATTAATGCCTGAGGCACGCAAGGATGTGATTTCCCTGTTGCAGCAGCTGGGTGTCGTGCCAAGTGCCATGATTGATATCTCAGACGGACTCGCTTCGGAATTAAAACATTTGTGCGCTGCTAGCAATTTAGGATGTATAATACACGAAGAAAAATTGCCTTATCATGAAGACACGATGTTGATTGCTTCAGAGTTTCATCTTTCTCCGCTTACCTGCGCAATGAACGGTGGAGAAGAGTATGAGTTGCTGTTTTCTGTTTCTCAGCAGGATTTTTTAACACTTAAAGGTAATCCGCATTTTACCCCGATCGGATATTTTACAGAAGAACATGGCCTTGCTCAACTAATGGACCAATCAGGGTCGATCCATGAAATAAAAGCACAGGGCTGGGCGCATTTTTAATGATAACTAGTCTATTCGCGGTAGCTTGATGCGGGTGCGCTGAATAACGGTCAGGGGATATGTGCCAAGGAGTTGTTGTTTGAATAATCCCGCCTCAATTTCGCTGCGATAATCACCCACCATAAAGTTGAAATATGGTGCTTCGAAACTAATATATGTCTCGATCTTCGGATACGTTGTAATAAATTTCAATCGAAGTGAGTCAATTAGTTTTTTATCGCTATCAAATGCCAATTGAATTCTGTATCCCGAAAGTTCATTTCGATAGTGTTTATTACTGTCGATACTTCGCTCAATGATTGGATCACTGTGCGGCGTGAGCTGCCCAATGACATTAATACTAAATATAAGTGGAAGTATAAGTATATGGCGATTGAGAAAACTACGATTTAACATAAGCCAAAGGTATTAACTTTCATCAACTTACAAGCAGCTACAGTTTTTTTCTTATTTAGAATGATTATAAATTAATTCTTGTCTGCTTTTTTTGTCATGAATGTGTCATGAAATTTCCCTATTCGTGTAAATTTGCATCGTGAAAAAGTGTTAAAATGCGCTTTTTAAAACGAGAATTTAGAAACTAGTTTCATGAAAATATCTAATATTCAACAAGTTACAATGGCGAAATCCTTCAGGTTGTTTGCTTTCTTGTGTGTTACCATTTTTGTTCAACACACCCTAAATGCGCAAGGCGAAGCGCTTTTTAAATCAAAATGTTCCAGTTGTCACCAAATTCACAAAAACGGTACAGGCCCAATGCTGAATGGTGCACGTCAACGATGGATTGATGCTGGAGAAGGGGATTTAATCACTAAATGGGTTCAAAACAATGCTGCATTGAGAGCAAGTGGTGCTTCAAAAAGAGCAGCAGCAGTTTTTAAGGAATATGGCGGTTCGCAAATGACAGTTTTTGCTGATTTGACGGATGATCAAGTGAATCAAATTTTAGATTACGCTGACGCGCAGCCTAAAGAAGATCCGGCAGCGGCCAAAGATGGTGCAGCAGATCCAAATGCACCAGTGGATGGTGAAGAGGAAGAGGGCGGATTAGGCTTTGTTTGGCTAATCTTAGCCGTGTTGTTTGTCGTAATTATTCTAAGTGTTGGTGGTGTTCGTCGTCAACTCAAAGTGGCAAGTACCGGTGATGAGAAATATAATGAACTAACCTATTGGGAAGAGTTTAAAGCAACGGCCTGGAAATACCGTGGTATTACCGGATTAGTTGGCTTGGTGTTGACAATAGCAGTGTTGGTGGTGGTTTTCAAAAGCTTGTATTCAATTAACGTGATGGAAAATTATCAACCCTCGCAGCCTGTTGCTTTCCCACACTCTCGACATGCCGGCGAGAATGGCATTGATTGTAAATATTGCCACAACTCGGTTACGAAGTCAAAGCATGCAGGATTACCAACTGTAAATGTGTGTATGAATTGCCACAAACAAATAAACGGTGAAGGGAAACCATTCGCCGGAGAAATTAAGAAGATTTATGCTGCTGCGGGTTGGGATACTAAATTTGGTCCTGCAGGCGGATACAGAAATACCAAAGGCAAGCCATTGGTTTGGAATAAAGTACACGTTTTACCTGATCACGTTTATTTTAATCACTCTCAGCACGTAGTGGTTGGTGGAGTTGATTGTAAGCAATGTCACGGTGATATGACACAAATGAAAGAAACCGCTAAGGTTCAACCAATCGAGGAGTTAAATAAAATCGAAGGTAATATTAAATTGACTAAAGCTACGCTAACTATGGGATGGTGTATCGAGTGCCACGGAGCCAAAGAGGTTACCGTTGGTGACGGCAAAAATGCATATTATGACGAAATACATAGCCGTTTGAAGAAAAACAAAGCCCTATACAGAAAATATTTAACCAATGACGGCAAATTAACTGTCAATGAATTGGGTGGTTGGGAATGTGCTAAATGTCACTATTAATTTACTATAGCGAATAAAACAAGTTATGGAAGTAACAAAGAAATATTGGAAAGGAATTGAAGAGTTAAATCAAACTCCTGAATTTACAAAACATCGTGATAATGAGTTCCCATATCAGAACTCTGTTGAGCAATTTTTGGTAGATGAGCAATTAGCTGAATCTTCAACAGGCCGTCGAGATTTCCTTAAGTTTTTAGGGTTCTCAGTAGCGGCAGCAACGTTGGCTGCGTGTGAAGCACCAGTGACAAAAGCAGTACCTTACGTGAATAAACCTGAAGATGTAACACCAGGTGTTGCTACATGGTATGCATCTACGTATTACGACGGCATGTCATATGCTAGTATTCTCGTAAAAACTAGAGAAGCACGTCCTATTTTCATTAAAGGAAACAAAGATTTTGGTTTTACAAAAGGTGGAACAAACCCACAAATTATTGCATCCGTTTTAGGATTATATGATAGCGAAAGACTGAATGGTGTCCGTGCGAAAGGGGTTGATGCTAATGTTTCTGTTGATAAGGCGGATAAAGCGATTTTAACTGCGCTTAAAGGTGCTAAAGAAATCGTGTTATTAACGCCGACAGTAATCAGTCCTTCCTTGAACACAGCGATTTCAACGATGGCTTCGGCATATTCGGTGAATGGCGCCTCTAAGGTAAAAGTGGTTCAATATGATGCCATTTCTTATGGTGCAATTCGAAAAGCAAACGAATTGAATTTCGGAGCGGCTGTAATTCCTTCGTATGATTTCTCAAAGGCTAAAACCATTGTAAGCGTTGGTGCAGACTTTTTAAGCACGTGGCTGTTGGGTAATGAATATGCGGTTCAGTATGGTGTGAATAGACAGCCCGGAAAAGGCATGTCTAAGCATTATCAGTTTGAGTCGATTATGTCCATTACAGGTTCGAATGCCGATGGAAGAGCTCAGATTAAACCATCAGAATCAGCCAATGTATTAGCTTACATACTTAAAAGTCTTGGCGGTTCTACCTTAGTTTCAAGTGCATTATCTGTTGATGCGAAAAAAGTGGCTGACGCTGCAATTGCCGCGCTTAAGTCAAGCAAAAAAGAATCCTTAGTTGTCTGTGGATCTAATAACGAGGCTGAGCAGTTATTGACTAACGCAATTAATAATCAATTGAATGTTTACGGAACAACGATTGATTTAACGAATGATGTTAGACTTTTCCAATCGAATGACAAGGAGGCAAATCTGCTTTTTGATTCAATTATTGCTGGTAAAGGTCCTGATGTATTAATAAATCTAGGCGCCAATCCGGTTTATACCTCCTCAAAAGGTGATAAATTACGAAAAGGATTAGATGGTTTGAAAATGTATGTCTCTACATCGAGATATGCGGATGAAAGTGCATCGGTTTCAACATATATTGTTCCTGACCATCACCAATTAGAAGGTTGGAATGATTTTATGCCAAAAGCGAATCATTATGCAGTTGCTCAACCTACAATCCGGCCATTAGGTGATACCTATGCTGCGCTAGAATCTGTATTGGTTTGGGCGGGTGCAGCAACTCGTAATGGAAAAGATTCTACAGTTGCTTATGATGCGATAAAAGCAACGGCTTTAACCTTGGGTAACGTTGATTTTTCAATGTTAACGCACAACAGTTGTTCAACAATTAACACACCTGTTTCAACATTTGCTTACAAAGCTGTTGCCTCTACTGCAACAACTAAGGGTGGTGATTGGGAGGTTGTTTTTTATCAAAAAACAGGAATTCGCGACGGAGGTTTAGCAAGTAACCCGTGGTTACAAGAGCTCCCAGATCCAATTTCTAAGGTTACTTGGGATAACTACATTACCATGAATCCAGTTCAAATGGAAAAAATGGGATACGTTACTACTTATGACCAAGAACATGGCTTGAATATGGCTACTGTTACCGTGAATGGACAAAAAGTAACACTTCCGGTTTATCCTCAACCAGGACAAGCATTCAATACCGTTGGAATTGCGGTGGGATATGGACGCGGTGCAAACGGTGAAAAAATCGGCCGTGGTGCATATCAAACAAAGGAATATGGTGGCTATGAGTTAGACGATAAAGGAAATAGAAAAGCAATTGGAGTTAATGTATATCCGTGTATAGCCGCTGCGAATGGTTTGCCTTCATATGCGGCCAGCGCAACTATTGCTAAGTCTGAAGGTGAATACTTAATTGCAGCTACACAAATTCATCATACGGTGATGGGGCGTGATTCTATCGTAAGAGAAACTACCTTGTCAACCTTTTTGAAAGGAGATCGAGAAGAATTTAATCCGATTCATAAATTGCAGCGATTAAATGAGCATGGTCACCATGAAGAGGCTCCACTTGAAGAGTTTGACTTATGGAATGCGCATCCAATCGAGAAAGTTGGTCACCGATGGGGAATGACCATTGATTTATCCTCTTGTATTGGTTGTGGATCTTGTTTAGTTGCTTGTCAATCAGAAAATAACGTACCTGTTGTTGGTAAAGATGAGGTTAGACGAGGTCGTGAAATGCATTGGTTGAGAATCGATAGATATTATGCTTCAGCGGAAGAATCTACCATCGGTAAAAAAGCGAATGAGGATGATTTCAATTATACAGAAGCAGAAAAAGCTGCAGCGAATCCAGCGGTTGTCCACATGCCTTTGATGTGCCATCATTGTAATCATGCGCCATGTGAAACGGTTTGTCCAGTTGCCGCAACTACCCATAGCAATGAGGGCTTGAACCAAATGGCTTACAACCGATGCATCGGTACACGTTATTGTGCAAACAACTGCCCTTATAAGGTGCGCCGATTTAACTGGTTTAATTACCCTTCATATAAGAAATTTACAGAAGTAAATCCTGCGCAAGATGATTTAGGTCGTATGGTGCTTAATCCAGATGTTACGGTAAGGACTCGTGGGGTAATGGAGAAATGTTCATTCTGCGTTCAACGAATTCAAAGCACTAAACTTACGGCTAAAAAAGAGGCAAGACCAGTTAAAGATGGAGAATTAGCTACGGCTTGTTCTGAAGCTTGTCCTACAAATGCCATTATAGTTGGCGATTGGAATGACGATAACTCAGCCGTAAAAGCGAGTTCCTCAGACAATAGAGCATACCAAGCCTTAGAAGAGGTTGGTGTTAAACCGAACGTTTGGTATAAAGTAAAAGTTAGAAACTAAGATATTTACAGAAACTAAAAGCAAGAACAATGCAAAAGGAAGCAGCAATTAGGGAACCCCTAATCCTTGGGAATAAAACATATCACGACGTAACCGAAGATGTATGTCGTCCGATTGAAGGTAAAGCACCCAAAATGTGGTATATCTTATTTGCCATCGCATTAATCATTGGATTATATGGCGTTGGATCTATCTTATATCTACTTGGAACGGGTATTGGTGTTTGGGGATTGAACAAAACCATCGGTTGGGCTTGGGATATTACAAACTTCGTATGGTGGGTAGGTATTGGTCACGCAGGCACCTTGATTTCTGCGGTGTTATTGCTTTTCCGTCAGAAATGGAGAATGGCAATTAACCGATCTGCTGAGGCGATGACGATTTTTGCGGTATTCATGGCCGGCACTTTTCCTTTAATTCACATGGGGCGCTTGTGGGTAGGATATTGGGTTCTTCCAATTCCAAATCATTTTGGTTCCTTGTGGGTAAACTTTAATTCTCCCTTATTATGGGACGTGTTTGCGATTTCCACCTATTTATCTGTTTCTTTGGTGTTTTGGTATATCGGATTAATTCCAGATTTCGCAACCATTCGTGACCGCGCGAAAAAGCCGGTTGCAAAACGCATGTATTCCATTTTATCATTTGGTTGGTCGGGTAGAGCAAAACATTGGAATCGCTTTGAATTAGTTTCTTTAGTATTAGCGGGCTTAGCAACACCACTTGTATTCTCGGTTCACTCAATTGTATCTTTTGACTTTGCTACTTCAGTAATTCCTGGATGGCATACTACGATTTTCCCTCCGTATTTTGTAGCGGGTGCGGTATTCTCTGGATTCGCCATGGTACAAACCTTATTGCTTGTCATGCGGAAGGCGATGAACCTAGAAGCCTATATTCATACAAAGCACGTGGAATATATGAATATTGTAATTATGGTAACGGGTTCAATTGTTGGAACTGCATACATTACAGAACTTTTTATTTCATGGTATTCAGGCGTCGAGTATGAAGCATATGCATTTTTGAATCGTGCAACGGGTCCATATTGGTGGGCTTATTGGTCGATGATGACATGTAACGTGATTTCACCACAGCTTATGTGGATTAGAAAATTGAGAAGAAGTTTATTATTTACTTTCTTTATTTCAATTGTTGTGAATATCGGTATGTGGTTTGAGCGTTACGTAATTATTGTAACATCAATTCATCGAGATTACATTCCAGCTGCTTGGAGTATGCACTATCCGAGCCACATCGATATAGCAGTTTACATAGGTACCATTGGCTTGTTCTTTGTGTTTTTCTTGTTGTTCGCACGTTATTTCCCTGTGCTAGCATTGAATGAGGTAAAAACAATCCTTAAAGGATCGGGACAATCGTATAAAGAATCACCTGATTATCATAAACATCATTAATATCGGATTATGTCAGATAAAGTAATATATGCAATGTATGGAGACGACGAGGTGCTTAAATCAAGCGCTAAGAAGTTGGTCTCTGGAGGGGTTAAAATTTCGGAAGTTTACAGCCCGTTCCCAATTCACGGTATTGATCCAATTATAGGTGTTAAAGGAACACGCCTTGGAATTATGGCGTTCTTATATGGAT
>JBEGMB010000048.1:0-4118 GCA_041183245.1 Bacteroidota bacterium | reverse complement strand
GCATAAGCGACAAGGGATTGACGGGTTATTTCAAGGGGCCGGAATACAACGAAGAGGGAGACATAGCGCATCAGTTTTCAAATACAGTAGCCAAGCGCGTCGGTGAATACTTAAAGGATCGGTATTCTAAAAAATGTTACTTAAAAGTAGACTTGGAGGGAATCAAAATCATCACGAAGGGTTTAAATCAAGTAGATAGCGTGTATTATGCCATTGAGATGCCATTTAAACGGGTAGCCAAGTGTGATGCATTTACCGGAATAGAGCATTGCGGGAGTTGGAATTACCAACCTCGCATGTTCTTAAACAAACGTTTTAAAGAGCTCAACGAAGGATTATCGGAACGATGCAGTGTGGGGAATTCAGCGTATAAATTTTACAAAAATGAGGAAGGATTTCAAGAATATTGGATCCAATTTAAACACAAAGATTACCAGTCAGACTGCATCAAACAATAAAAATTGTTAAGGAAGACAACATACGCCAAAAAGATACTAGCTTTGATTAAAATTAAAATAACATGAAAAAAGGAATTATTGCACTCATTGCCATTGGAGGTATTTTACTGCTAGGTTTTTTAGCCTATTACAACGCATACAACAAAGCCGTTGGATTGCAAGAAACAGTAGATGAGAAGTGGGGTAACGTACAATCGGCCTATCAAAGACGGTTGGATTTAATTCCAAACCTTATGAAAACGGTAAAGGCAGCAGCGAAGAATGAAAAAGAAATCCTAACCCAAGTAACACAAGCGCGCGCTGGAATCGTTGGGGCAAAAACTCCGGAAGACATGGAGCTTATGGGTAAAAAAATCAATACGGCCATCAACTTGATGTATGAGGCTTATCCAAACATACAATCCACGCAAAATTTCCGCGACTTCCAAGTGCAATTAGAAGGAACTGAAAATCGGATTAAGCGTGAACGCGATGTGTACAACGAATCTGTAAAAAACTACAATACCCACATTCGCGGATTCTTTACGAGCATGTTCTTAAACAAAGAAACTTTCCCACGAAAAGAAATGTTCAAAGCCATGACTGGAGCTGAGGATGCGCCAGACGTTAACTTTGAATAAGATGCTAAGCGAACTTGACAAAAAATCGGTAGTTAATGCGATTCAGACCGCGGAAGAAATAACCAGTGGTGAAATCAGTGTTCACATCGATAAAAAAGGTGGAAAAGACCCGTTTAAAGAGGCCAAGCGTGTATTCGAACGCTTGGGAATGACTAAGACCAAAGAACGTAACGGTGTATTAATTTATCTTTGTTTCAACAGAAAACAGATTGCCATTTTAGGCGATCAAGGCATCAACGAAAAAGTCCCTGAAGGATACTGGGATGAACTCTATCACAGCATGGCAATAGCATTCCGAAACGAGCAATATGGCCAAGGTATTTGTGAGGCGATTGAACGCATCGGCGAAAAATTAAGCGCACATTTTCCGGTGAACGCAGACAATCCAAATGAATTAAGTAACGAAATCACCGAAGCATGAAATTTGCAGTAATCTTCATTTTTACATGCTTTGCAGCATTCAGTCAACTCCCTGCCAAGCCAACCAATCCACCAAGAGCATACAACGAATTTGGCAAGGAACGACTGCTCAGTGAGGCTGAAGCTGACACCATAGAAAATGAACTCCGCGCCTTTGAAGAAGCTACTTCTAATGCGATTGTCGTGGTGGTGGTTGACGACTTAAAAGGGATGGAAATCGAGCAATTTGCAGATGAGTTAGGAGAAGCTTGGGGTGTTGGGACAGCAGAACGAGACAATGGAATTGTTATGCTCATTAAGCCGTTTGGTGAAGGACGGCGTCAGGTTACGATTCGAACAGGTCGAGGATTAGAAGGAATCATTCCGGATTTAGTTTGTAAAGACATCATTGATAAAGAATTTATTCCAAATATGAAAGATGGAAATCCCATGAAGGGAATCCAACAATCTATAAAAGTACTTAAAGCTCTGGCCAAAAAAGAATACAGCTATAAAGAGTATCAAAAGCCAAGCCTTGCAAGCATAATTGGTGCTATTTTCGCTTTACTGGTCTTCATTCTTGTGATTTACTCCATGATCAAAGGTGGCCGAGGAACAACGATTGGTGGCCGGGGATACCGCGGTGGTTTTTGGGGCGGATACGGCGGTGGATTTGGCGGTGGGAATAGCGGTGGATCATCCGGAGGGTTCGGCGGATTTGGCGGTGGAAGTTTCGGCGGTGGTGGTGCCAGTGGCGATTGGTAGAAACAAAAAAAGGTTAGCTAAGCCAACCTTTTTTAATTTTTCAAGCTATCGTTTAGATATTCTCTATAATTATTGCGGAAGCTCCTCCTCCTCCATTACAAATGCCTGCGCCTCCAATCTTACCGTTGTTTTGTTTCAATACATGAAGTAAGGTAACAATTACTCGAGAACCAGAATTTCCTAGTGGATGTCCAAGCGCTACCGCTCCTCCGTTTACATCAACTTTAGCAGGATCCAAGCCAAGTATCTTCGTATTTGCGATACCAACTACTGAAAACGCTTCATTTAATTCCCAGAAATCAACATCTGAAGTACTTAACCCTGCTTTCTCTAGTGCTTTAGGAATCGCTAGGGAAGGTGCAGTTGTAAACCACTCAGGCGCCTGCGCTGCATCCGCATAGGAAACAATCTTAGCCAAGGGTTTCAATCCTAATTTCTGAACCATTTCTTCAGACGCTAAGACCAAGGCAGAAGCACCATCGTTAATCGTTGAGGCATTTGCAGCGGTAATCGTACCTTCTTTATCAAAAGCGGGTCTCAGTGAAGGGATTTTATCTAAAAATACATTCGTGTATTCCTCGTCTTTGGTCACCATCACAGGATCACCTTTTCGCTGAGGAACTGGTACTGCAACTATTTCATCGTTAAATTTCCCGGCTTCCCATGCAGCGGCTGCCCGACGATAGGATTCAATCGCGAAGGCATCTTGATCTTCACGCGTAATGTTATATTCCTTGGCACACAATTCTGCACAATTCCCCATAGGGACATTCGAATACACGTCTAACAACCCATCTTTCGTTATTCCATCTAACATGGTGATGTTTCCGAATTTTGTTCCGTTTCTTCCACTCACATAATGAGGGGTTTGCGACATGCTTTCCATTCCGCCAACCACCACCACGTGATTGTCTCCGGCAAGAATTGATTGAGCACCTAACATGATGGATTTCATTCCTGAAGCGCACACTTTATTCACGGTGGTACATGGTACGTTTTGACCTAAACCAGCACCTAAGGCTGCTTGACGCGCGGGTGCCTGACCAACACCTGCCTGAAGCACATTACCCATGAAAACTTCATCAATGTGATCAACATTCACTCCGGAACGCTCTACGGCAGCTTTGATTGCTATGGCTCCGAGTTTAGTAGCCGAAATAGAAGATAAACCTCCAAGAAATGAACCCATAGGCGTTCGAACAGCGGAAAGAATGTAAACAGTTTTTGACATGGCGTAATATTTTGTGCAAATGTAGAGAAATAATCATTTTTAATCCCAATTCATCTCAATAACTTGAATCGATTCCTTATTTTTGTCTTATGTCAATTTCTGCATCATCCTCCCTTTTTTGGTTGCTCTTACTATTGGCAATTTCGATAGCAATCACGTGGTATTTTTATCGAAACAATGATTGGCTAAATAGTCAGAAACCAGGGGTTAAATGGGGTATTCCCTTGTTGAGAGGTACTGGAATTTTTCTTCTACTAACCTTGCTTCTTGAAATCACCTTATTGGTTAACCACACTGAGGTGGAAGAACCAATTCTCATTACGGTATTGGATAATTCGAGTTCCTTAATGCAATATAAAGACAGCAATGAAACTAAACGGACGATGAATAAACTCATTCAAGACGTTAAAGATCGTTTTGATGGAAGATATCAATTAGCATTTTATACCGCCGGGGAATCGTTCAAGGAAAACGGGATGCTCACCTTAAAAGAACAGGAATCAAATCACGCCGAAGCGTTTAACTATATTTCTGAGCAGTATTTAAATCGAAATATCGGCGCGATTCTATTTGCTTCGGATGGTAATTACAACGTGGGTGATAACCCTACCTACCCTGCTGAAAAAATTAATTTGACCCCAATAT
>JBEGMB010000047.1:0-15459 GCA_041183245.1 Bacteroidota bacterium | reverse complement strand
TCTAGGGTGATTAATTCAGGAAATTTTGCATTGTAGGCTGGATGCATGGTTTGATTTCTTTTTGCAGTAAACTGATGAATCGTACCATCAGCATAGGGGAAATCAATTGAAGCGATAAATCCATTGAGTACTCCTTCACGATAAGTTACTCCCTCTAGGGCGGCTCTCATTGAATTAACATCTAATTGAAAAACTTGATATGCCGAAGCATGAATCCGTGGCGCACTTAATTCAGGTAAGGCTTCCAATGTAACATTTTTCCAAGTGGTTTCAATTTCCTTTAGTTGCTGAGCCCAAGGCGAATTAAAAAAGACAAGGACACTAAAAACTGAAAATAAGTAGATGCGTTTCATAGGACTAGATTTTCCGTAAAAATACGAAATGCCATTTAACTAAATCGAAGTTATTACCTTTGAAAAAAACAGGATATGAGAATTTTTATTTTTCTACTTTTTACAGCCCTTTTTTCTATTCAATTTAGCTTTAGTCAAACCCTTCGTGATTTTAAAAAGAAGACTGATGAGAACACTAAGGAACGGACGGAAATGTTGGATCTACTGCGAACTGATATAAAAAATGATTTAGAGCAAGACGTTGTTTTTGTTGTAAATCACTTCAAGGTATATGGAACCTATGCATGGCTGGAAGGTACCGTTCAGCGAAAAGATGGCAAGGAACTTAAATTTCCAGATGAAGCATATGACTGTTGCCATGTAGAAGCATTGTTTAAAAAAGTAAATGGCGCATGGGTACTTAAAGCCAATGGCGCGTTTTCAACGGATGTATGGTATGCGTGTATTCTTTCTTCGTATCCAGAAGCTAGCCGTCAAATTTTTTCTTCGAATGTTCTTACCTTTCAAACGGATTGTGAATAAATGCTACAATACATCCTGTATTTTTCTTTTTTCATTAACACCAGTGAGTTGCCTTGGATAACAGCATATCCGAACCACATCAAAGAAATCAAGGAAAACAAGGTAGTGTTTAACACCGGTAAAACGTTTACTTACGACGACAAAAAAGAAAAAAGTATCCAAGAACTTCTTGATTCGCCAGACATTGAAGACCAACTACATTATTCTTACAACCAAGGTGCCTCAGAAAAAAATACGGATGCAGGAAGGATACGAAATGACGCATTTTTTAAAGAAATTTATGGGAAATCCGCAGCGGAGGTCCAAGCGAATCTAAGCACCGTAACATGGTGTCCAACCTTAGTGAATCAAAAAATCCAATTCTCCAAAGTCAATGGGGCTAACCTCGCCCTAATCAAGGTTTCCAGTGAACTTGATAAACATCCGGAGTGGAAAAAATACCTCACGAATATTGGGGGCACCTTTAATTGGCGAGTTATTAGCGGGACCACTCGGTTGAGTGCGCATTCGTTTGGAATTACAATAGACATAAACACAGCGTATTCAAATTACTGGCAATGGGATTGCGGATGCAAGAATGAAGATGCTTCACTCGGATATAAAAATAGAATACCGATGGGAATTGTAGAGATTTTTGAAAAACACGGATTCATTTGGGGTGGTCGTTGGAAACATTATGACACCATGCATTTCGAATACCGACCTGAATTCTTTGTGCCATGAAAAAATATGGATTAATCGGAAAATCACTGGGGCATAGTTTTTCGCCTGCGTTTTTTAGTACTTATTTTGAGGAACATCAAATCGAGGCATACTATGAATTAATCCCTATTGCAGACATTACCGCCATCGAATCCGTACTTTCTAAAGCATACAACGGACTTAACGTTACCATTCCTTACAAAGAGGAAATCATTCCCTATTTGGATGAAATAGATGCCGAGGCAAGGGCGATTGGCGCAGTGAATACCATCGTATTTAAAGACGGGAAATCTATAGGATTCAATACCGATGCCTTTGGATTTCAACAATCCATCAAGCCCTTTTTAACGTTTGAGCATGAGCGTGCGTTGATTTTAGGGACAGGAGGAAGTTCTAAGGCGGTGGCGCATGTATTGAAGAACTTAGGGATTCAGGTTAATTTTTTAAGCAGAAATGAACAAGGCCCCAACCTCTACCCCTACAACCAAGTAAACGAGGCCATGCTGGGGGCGTGCAAACTTATTGTAAACTGTACCCCCGTGGGTATGTTTCCGCTCACGGATGCTTGTCCCTTGCCGATGATAGACGGAATTGGCCCCAGTCATTTAGTGGTAGACTTAATCTACAACCCGGCAGAAACCCTACTTTTAAAGGAATCTAAATTACGTGGCGCTGCAACCCTAAACGGACTTCCTATGCTTAAAGCACAAGCGTTAAAAAGTTGGGAGTTGTGGAATCAGTTCGATTGATCTAATTTCCTCACCATCGTTAAAATAGTCGCTAAAGCCACCGTTTCTCCGGTTTCATCATACACATCCACTAAGAATTTAACAATGCCTTTGGCGATGTCCTCTTCCGAACGTTTCTCCTGATCTATTTTCTCTTTTACCGTAAACCGTACCCCAAGCGTTGCTCCGGGATATACCGGTTTTGTAAAACGGGCTTCATCTAGGCCATAATTTAAAAGCACTGGCCCTTTCTTGGGATCAACGAACAATCCTGCCGCTTTGGAAAGCACAAAATACCCATGCGCGACGCGACGTTCAAAGATGGTTCCTTCGAGGGAGGTGGCATCCATGTGCGCATAAAAATTATCTCCGGAAACATTGGCAAAATTGACTATGTCGGCATCCGTAACCGTGTGTTTATGAGTAAATACCGTTTCACCAATTACTAATTCTTCAAAATGCTTTCTGAACACGTGTGGATTCGCTTCCGGCATGTCTGCCCCAACCTGAAATTGCTGGGTGATTTTTGTAATGGTTGATGGATGTCCCTGTATGGCTGTACGTTGAAGGTAATGTAACACCCCACGTTTTCCGCCCATTTCTTCACCACCTCCGGCACGTCCTGGTCCACCATGGGTAAGCAGAGGCATTGGAGATCCATGTCCGGTACTTTCCTTAGCGCAGCGTTCATTTAATACAAGCACTCGTCCATGCATACTTCCGGCTCCAAGCACATAATCCATTGCTTCTTGGTCGTCTGGTGTAACTATAGAAGAAACTAAGGATCCTTTACCCATCCGAGCTAAGGAAACGGCATCCTCTAATGACTTATATGGCATTAAGGTAGAAACCGGTCCGAAGCATTCTATGTCGTGCACATCGGTATTGATAAATGGATTATTGTTTCTGAATAAAATGGGAGAAAAGAAGGCCCCTTGACTCGCATCTGCACCGAGCACTTGAACCTCATCCAAGGAACCAAATACAATCTCCTGAGATTTCGCTAAAAGGGTAGCATTTTCTCGAACGCGTTCTACTTGCAGTTTTGTGGCTAAGGCCCCCATGCGAACCCCTTCTACCGAGGGATTACCAACAGCAGTCGATGCTAAACGTTTACTTAATGCGAATTGCACCTCGTCAATTAAGGATTCTGGCACCAGAATTCGACGTACGGCCGTACACTTTTGACCGGCTTTCACGGTGATTTCCTTGCTCACTTCTTTGATAAACAAATCAAATTCTGCTGTCCCAGGTACTGCTTTTTCGCCTAGGATACAGGCATTAAGGGAATCTGCTTCTAAATTGAAAGAAACGCTACGGTCGGCAATTTGCGGAAGGCCTTTCAATATTTTTCCGGTTTTTGCAGAACCCGTAAACGTTACCGTATCTTCTGTTTGCACATGATCAATAATACCACGACCTAAGCCAACGATTAATTGAAGGGACCCTTCGGGTAAAATGTTAGAAGCAATAATGTCGCGGACCACAACTTCAGTTAAAAAACTCGTGTATTCGGAAGGCTTAACCACGGCAGGGACTCCCGCCATTAGGTTAACCGCAATTTTCTCAAGCATTCCCCATATTGGAAAATTAAAGGCATTGATGTGCACGGCAACACCTTGCTTCGGCAACATAATGTGGTGGCCAATGAAGGTTCCGTTTTTAGATAAAGGAGCCGCTACTCCATCTACATAATAAGGCAAATCCGGGAATTGTCGTCTCAAGGATGCATTGGCAAATAGATTTCCAATTCCGCCCTCAATATCAATCCAGGAATCAATGCGTGTTGCGCCGGTAAGGGCACTAATCTCATAGTATTTTTCTTTACGTTCCATTAAATGGAGGGCAAGAGCTTTTAACATCCGACCACGTTCCTGAAACGTCATTTTACGTAAGGGATGTCCTCCTACCGTTCTTCCGTAGTTCAATACCTCAGAAAAATCTATTCCAGCACTCGAAACTTCACCAATCTTTGCGCCCGTTATGGCATTGAATTGCTCCGTTTCAACACCGTCACCACTGACCCATTGACCTAAAATGTAATTTTGAAATGTTTGCATTAGCTATTCGTTTTTCTATTGTAAATTTAATTAAAGATTGCAGACGAATCCTGTCAATTCTCCCCCTTCAATGCCATCAATTTTTCATAGGCATCTTTAATGTGTAGAATGGGTTCAATCACCAAGCGAAGTTTATCCTCTTTTTGAACGAGTCGATACCCATTGCCCATGGCATTTATTCGATGCAGGAGGAGCGTAAACGCCTCGGTTTCGTAAAATGGGGACTGTGGATTAGAAATAAAAGACCCAACTAATTTTCCAGATTTAACCACTAAACGCTCCATCCCTAATTCTTGCGCTAACCATCGCAATTGAAATGAAAACAAGAGTTCTTTTCCAGCTCTTGGAATTGGACCAAAACGATCAATAAGCTCCTTCCTGAAATTATCAAGATCGGCTTCGGTTTTTAAATTATCTAGGGCCTGGTATAAACTTAGGCGTTCAGCTACATTATTTACATAGGTATCTGGCAGTCGGACTTCAAAATCTGATTCAAAAACACACTCGTTGACAAACCCATTAAAATTATCGGTGGTCCGTTCATCGAACAGCGTTTTGAATTCTGTTTCTCGCAATTCTTGAAGTGCTTCATTGAGGATTTTCTGGTACATTTCAAAGCCTATTTCAGATATAAAGCCGCTCTGTTCGCCCCCAAGCATATTCCCTGCGCCTCGAATATCCAAATCCTTCATTGCAATGTTAAAACCACTGCCTAAATCCGAAAACTGCACCAAGGCTTCCAAGCGTTTTCTTGCTTCTGAATTTAAGACACTAAAACGTGGCGCAATGAGGTAACAGAACCCTTTTTTATTACTTCGTCCAACCCGACCTCTCAATTGATGTAAATCACTTAAGCCAAATTGATGCGCCTCATTGATGATGATGGTATTGGCATTTGAAATATCAATTCCTGACTCTATAATGGTGGTAGCCAAGAGCACGTCATAATTACCTTCCATAAAGTCCATCATGACTTTTTCAAGCTTTTCTCCATCCATTTGGCCGTGACCTATTCCTACCCGTAAGCCTGGGCACAAACGCTGTAATAGACCCGAAATTTCCATTAAGTTAGATACCCGATTATTCACGAAAAATACTTGCCCTCCCCGACTCACTTCGTAAGAAATGGCATCCCGGATAATTTCTTCGTCGAAGGAAATAATCTCTGTTAGTACGGGTTGGCGATTCGGAGGCGGCGTATTAATGATGCTCAAATCACGTGCGCCCATCAACGAGAATTGTAGCGTTCTTGGAATGGGTGTCGCCGTTAAGGTTAAGGTGTCAACGGTGGCCCGAATCGTTTTTAATTTATCCTTTACCGCAACACCAAATTTTTGTTCCTCGTCAATGATCATGAGTCCCAAATCTTTGAACTTAACCTTACCGGCCACAATCGCATGCGTTCCAATGAGTATATCAATTTTTCCCTCTTTTAAGCGTTGAAGGGTCTCACTTGTGTCTTTTGCTGATTTAAAGCGATTGATATAATCTATAGTGCAGGGGAAGTCTTTTAATCGTTCTTTGAAAGTGCGAAAATGTTGCATTGAAAGGATGGTGGTAGGAACTAAAATCGCTACTTGTTTACCGTCGCACACTGCTTTGAACGCGGCGCGAACAGCGACCTCTGTTTTACCGAAGCCCACATCACCACACACCAAACGATCCATTGGCAAAGCGGATTCCATGTCTTTTTTTACATCCTGCGTCGCCTTAAACTGATCTTGTGTGTCCTCATACATAAAAGAGGCTTCCAGCTCATTTTGTAGGTAAGAATCTGGAGAGAATGAAAACCCCGGCTGGGCCTTTCGGGTAGCGTATAACTGAATCAAGTCATAGGCCAGCTCCTTTATCTTCTTCTTGGTCTTATTCTTTAAGGTTGCCCAAGCTTGCGTTCCTAACTTGTTAACTTTGGGAATTGCCCCTTCCTTTCCGGTAAACTTCGATATGCGATGCAGCGAGTGTATTCCAACATATAGCACATCACCGTCTTTATACACCAAACGAACAGCTTCTTGAGGTTTTCCATTAACATCGATCGTTTCAAGGCCGGAAAACATCCCCACCCCGTGATCAATGTGGGTAACATAATCTCCTTTTTGAAGGTTATACAATTCCTTGAGGGTAAGTGCTTGGCTGGCTTGACGAAATCCTTCTTTCAGTTGAAAGCGGTGGTATCGTTCAAACACTTGATGATCCGTATAACAAAGTAATTTTTGCGAGGGCAGAATAAACCCTTCATGCAAGGCGAAATGGTTTCGAATGATTGGAATTCCATCCCCTGTATCCACGAAAATTTGTTCTAAGCGTTCGAGTTGTCGAGGCTGGTTAGAAAAAAAATGAAGGGAGTATCCCTCCGTTGCATATTGCGTTAGGTCTTTTCTTAGCAGGTCGAAGTTTTTATTGAACGCAGGTTGTGTGATCGATTTAAAAACGACCGATGCTTTAATGTTTTTATTTACTGCTTTACCCCAGTGAATGGTCGGTATTTTAGCTAATGAATCATGCAATTGAACACGATCCAAAAACAAATCCTCAGGAGGTGTTAATGGAATTGTACTGCTTGATTTTGTAAAAATTGTTTTCGCCTTGTCAAACATGTTGGAAATCGTATCTTCAAAGACTTCAACATTGTGAATCCAGCACATGGCCTCACTTCCGAGGTAGGAAAACAAATCAGAAACTTCCGCTAATAAATGAGTTGATTGAACATTTGGAATGACATTGAAAAAACTATAATTCGCTTGAGAACGTTGTGATGTAGCATCAAATCCTCGAATCGTTTCAACCTCATCACCAAAAAATTCGATTCTAAAGGGGTGGTCGGCAGAAAATGAAAAGACATCTAAAATTCCTCCACGAATTGCAAATTGTCCGGGATGGTAAACAAAATCCACGCGATCAAACCCATATTCTAAGAGTAATTCATTTAAAAAGTCAACTGTATATTCCTTTCCAACCTCAATTTTCATGGTGTGATTTACCAATTTTCGTTGGGTAGGCACTTTTTCGAATAATGCTTCCGGGTAAGTAACAATGAGCACTTTTTTATCTGAGTTCATGCGCTCTAAGACTTCAGCGCGATAGACTACATTCGCATTATCTGTATCCTCTAACTGGTAGGGATTTTTCATTGATGCGGGGAAGAACAAGGCTTTTTCATTGCTGCCACATAATCCTTGTAAATCATTTAAGAAATAGGCTGCAGCTTCTTTATCTTCAAGAATAAATAAATGTTTTCCGCCTTTGATTTCTGCTGTAGCTGCCGCGTAAAAGGCCAAGGAAGAACCAACTAAGCCTTCCCATTGGAGCGTTTTTTCTCCACTACGCAATACGTTTAGCGTTGCTGAAATTTCCGGAGATTGCTGAACAATCGAAAGCGCCGAGCGGTTTTCCATGCGGGGCTCAAAGGTAGGCAATCAAAAGAAAACGAATACGAATTATTTCAAAAAAGACATGGCTTTTTCTACCATAAGTTTGGAACCAACAAAGTAAGGTACACGCTGATGTAAACTTGTCGGAGCAATTTCCATGATTCGGGTTTTTCCAGTGGTCGCTAAGCCGCCGGATTGTTCAGCAAGAAAGGCTAAGGGATTACATTCATATAACAAACGCAACCTACCTTCGGGTGATGCTTCCACCGCTGGATAGATATAAATCCCTCCTTTAATCAGATTTCTGTGGAAATCTGCCACTAAAGAACCTATATATCTTCCAGAATAGGGCATTCCGGTCTGATTTTCTCTGCTTTGACAATACTGAATATATTTGACCAAACCGGGGTCACATTCATTGATGTTTCCTTCATTCATTGCATATAAACGACCATTTTCAGGCATTTGCATGGATGGATGTGAAAGACAATATTCGCCAATCGAAGGGTCGAGGGTAAATCCATGAACTCCTTTTCCGGTGGTATAAACCAGCATGGTAGAGGAACCATATAGTACATACCCTGCGGCAACTTGTGCGGTTCCTGGTTGAAGCATGTCATCAAGGGTTGCCGGACTTCCCACATCGGAAACTCTTCTGTAAATTGAAAAAATGGTGCCTATGGAAACATTTACATCAATATTACTTGAGCCGTCTAACGGATCAAACAGAACGACATACTTTCCTTGTTTGGCAGCTTCAGAATCGAAAGCAACAAAGTCATCATTTTCTTCGGAAGCAATTCCACAAATAACACCACTCGCTGAAAAAGCTTTAATGAAGGCATCATCTGCAAAAACATCTAATTTTTGTTGGGCTTCTCCCTGAACATTTACATTCCCTTGTGCTCCTAGAATGTGATCTGCCAAACCCGCCATTCTCACGTCGCGACTTATAAGCTTTGACGCCAGTGCTATGTCATTAAGGATTGAAGATAATTCACCAGTAGCAAAAGGAAAATCCTGCTGATTAAGCAGGATAAACTCGTTTAGGGTAATTAATTTTGACATCTTAATTAATCAAACCAAGCGCCATAGATTTCAGTTGTTTCAACTGGATTCAAAATGAGTGTTGGAATTAGTGCGTCATTGGTAATAATAGCTTGCTCATAACTGGTGGTGAACACGCCAAGTATCCCTTGACGATTTAAATTCATTATTGAAATTAAATCGGCATCAATGCTTACGGAGTAACGTATTACTTCATGGTCAAAATCTTTTCCTGGCAATACGGATGAATCCATTTCTATTCCAAGTTCTTTGAAATAAGATTCAGCAAAAAGAATGTTTGTTTCTACTTGATATTTTAGATAAGAGTCTGTTTCTTCTGGAGTCACAATATGCACTTTAGAAGAGAAATACCTGGCTAATTTTGCAACGATTGCTAATTTTTGTTTGGTTTCCTTATGCAAATCCAAAGGAACTACAATGTTCTTATATCCGCCTGATTTAGGTGCCTTCTCTTGCACAATAATAAACGGTGTAGGAGAACTCGTAACAACGCGTAAGGCGTTGCTGCCCACAACGTGTTGCCAGCCATGTGCTCCATGCGTTCCCATAAAAATCATTTCTGCTTGATGTTCTGCAGAGAATTCAGCTATACTCGTAAAAATATTACCGATTCTAACATTGTTCGTCAAAGTAATTCCCTCCACATTATGCGCAGCGATAATTTCATCTATTTTGTCCGTTGCTGAAGCGATGTCTTCTTGTTTATCTACAACATGAAGAATATGAATCGTAGTATTAACTCGTTTCGATGTTTCAATGGCATGATTGAGTGCAACTGTTGCAACTTGAGTAAAATCATGAGGTACAATAAATGACTTGTGTTTCATATCAGTATAATTTAGAACAAAGTTAATAGAAAGTAACAAGAATTAATAACTTTGAGCCAGGTTATTTATATGACTTTGGTCATGATTAACTCAAACTCATTAGCCATATGAAAATCATTGGACGTTTAATAAAGAAGACTACGGAAATTGGATTCAAACGAATTAATCGCAAGCAACTCAGTTACCAGCATCAGCTAAATACCCTCACTGAGTTACTTGGCAAGGCTCAACATACAGAATTCGGGTTCTTTTATGATTTCAAAACCTTATTAAAAAGTAAGGATTCTGTAAGCAAGTTTCAATCGCACATTCCAATTATGGACTACGAAGAGTTTCATACGAGATGGCTGCAGCATACCATCGCTGGAAAAAGTGATTGCACATGGCCCGGAAAAATCAAGTACTTTGCCTTATCATCAGGCACCACGGGTAGCCCGAGCAAACGGATTCCAGTTTCAATAGAAATGATCCGTTCCTTTCAGCGAAGTAGTATTCGTCAATACGCCATTTTACATGCGCTAGATTTGAACGAGGAATTTTTCAGTGCATCTGGACTTGCTGTTGGAGGTTCTAGTAAGTTAAAGAAAATCGGAAATCGCTATGAAGGCGACCTCAGCGGTATATTAAAAAAACACACATCAATTTTTGTAAAGCCAATCACCAAACCAAGCAATACGATATCAGCCATTCCCGACTGGAACGACAAGCTTAATGCTATGGTTGAGAAAGCACCGCAATGGAATATTGGTATTGTTGCTGGTATCCCAAGTTGGTGCATCATGCTCATGGAACGTATTATTGAACGATATAAGCTTGAAACCATTCATGACATTTGGCCAAACTTTAGGGTGTACGTACACGGGGGTGTTTACATGGATCCCTATGTGGGTCGTTTAGAAAAAATCTGCAGCAAGGAGGTGTATTTACTTGATACCTATTTGGCCAGTGAAGGGTATTTCGCCTTCCAAACATCCCCCAATGAAAAAGGGATGAAATTGTTAATGAATAATGGAATATTTTTCGAGTTTATACCCTTTGACTCCAGGTTTTTTAATGAGGAAGGTGAATTGATTTCAACGCATAAAGCGCTCACAGTAAGTGAGGTAAAGGAAGGAGTAGATTACGCCTTAGTGATTTCTACCAATGCAGGACTTTGGCGTTATTTAATCGGTGACTTGGTACGTTTTATTGATGTTCGGGAACACCGTCTTATTATTTCAGGAAGAATAAAACAATTCCTTAGCCTATGTGGTGAGCACCTTTCCTTAGATAATATTAATCAAGCATTAAACATTATTAATACCCCAAAACGCCTTTTGGAACCGGAATTCACCATTTTCGTGAATAAACCGCAACAGCTTCATCATTGGTTTGTTGAATTGGTTGACGAATCCACTAATCCGGAAGCTATACTTGCAGCATTAGACAAACAATTATCCGCGTTGAACGATGATTACTATTCTGCAAGAAAGTATAATCTTAAAGGCCCCCAGATCACCTGTCTTCCAAAAGGAACAATATATTCCTACATGAAATCGCTACAAAAATTAGGAGCTCAAAATAAAATGCCGCGTGTACTAAATGATGCGCAAGCATCTCTTTGGTTTGAGTTTCTATCTGAAAACGGCATTAATTAGCCTATTTTTTTTCGATTGAATAAGGAGGATTTAGTAAACGAAAAAGACAAGGAAAATTCAATTGAGCTGCGATATGCCCTGCTGATTTTTGCCAATTCAAGGTCGTAGTTCATTCCCAATTGAAACGCTCCTAAATCCACAACAAATACTGGGGAAAGTGTGCCCGTGGAACTCATATATAAACCCGCACTAAAAAAGGTGTCATTTTTAAATCGTGTAATCGAAGCACTCTGTTTCAAAACTGCCTTTAAGAGCATCCCGTATCTACCAACATAATGTTTTCCTTGCAACATTTGTATGGTTTTAAACTCAAGCGCCAACCCATACCCAATATTAAATTCTGTTTCCAAATGTCCCCCAACTTTCACATGAAGCCGATCATAAGTGATTTCGTTATATCTTAATTTTGGGCGAGATACATGTTGTGCGAATACCCCAACATTTACATAACGCTGTTGCGTCTGAGCCACTCGGTTACCTTTGGTTGAGAACGTATAAGATAGCCCCGCTCCCGCATCAATGTAGCTAAATCTTGCGATTTGATTCGGTTCATTGGTGGGTATAGTTGGGTCAAAGGTACTTCCATTCCATTGAGAATAAAACAACAAGTTCGAAAGATCACCACTTCGAGTACTTACCGATGTTTGAATACCCGCTGAAAACTTAGACCGTTTGGATGTTACTAAATGACCACTCAAGGTTGCGCCAATGGAATTGCTTCCAAAACGCGAATCACCCCCCACGTCTCGGTTAAAATGGAGTCCCATTCCAGCGTAGGATTTATTGTCAAAGTTATTTTTTCCGAATGTAAATTCTGTTGTGGCTAAAGAGGTCATAAACCGTGTTCCCGCCCCAATCCATTGATTTCGATTTTGAATTGAAAATCGCTCGAAGCCATCAAAGTTACCTGCTGCCGATGGATTCAACAAGAGCATCGCGCGATCGTACTGGGTGAAATGATAATCCTGCGCAGTTACCTTGAGCGCAAAGAGCGCAATAATTACAATAAACCTACTAAGCTTGCGCATGTTAACGAATTAACGTGATGTTTCCAGAAAACACTTTTTTCTCCCCTGTAACAAAAAGCACATCAGCCATATAGGCATAAACTCCCATATTACACGGTAGGCCCCTGTAAGTCCCATCCCATTTCAAGGTTTTACTTGAAGATTCAAACATGACATTACCCCATCGGTCATAGATATAAAACACGAATTCTTTTATGTCTTTACCAACGATTATCGAATACTGTTCATTTAAATTATCTCCAATTCCATCGGGTGAAAATGCGGTCGGGAAATGTATCCCCACAGAACAATCAGGCGAACTGTCATCCGGATTGCAAGGATCCAAGGGATTACTTGCCATGTTAACTTCTTGACCATCCGTAAAGCCGTCTCCATCCGTATCGGGATTATTTGGATTTGTGCCTAAAATTCCTTCTTGCGCATCGGTTAATCCATCTCCATCGGTATCAATTTGACATCCCGGAAGCGTGTCATCGGGATCACATGGATTTAATGGGTCTGAACCTCCGGAAACTTCGGCACCATCTGTTAAGCCATCTCCATCGGTATCAGGAGTTGTAGGACTTGTTCCCTCCGCAGTTTCTTGTGTATTCGTTAAGCCATCATTGTCTTGGTCGCACGGACCAGCATTGGGATTAGGAATACACGGATTATTATTGTCGGGGTCTAATTCATTCATTACCCCATCTCCATCGGAATCTAGACTAGAAGATTCAAGAGCATCAATAATACCATCTCCATCCGTATCTGTTGGAGAAGCGGGGTTTCCTATTTCAACACAGTCGGTTTCCCCATCGCCATCTGAATCCGGATTATTTGGGTCGGTTCCAACTGCTAACTCATCCACATTTAAGCACCCATCGTTATCTAAATCAGGAACATCTGGAACAAATACCGCTACGATTGTATTAGGTCCTGTAAGTGTTATGTTGTTTACCGGTGCGTTTACACCAAGTGCCATAGTGCTAGAGGTGTGTGTCCAATGGCTAAACATCCAACCTGGGTTCGAATTAGCCTCTAAATTTGTTTGAATTCCACCAAAATAGGTTGTTGACCAAGGATAATTAGGGGGCATTATGGAATTCACTTGAATTGTTCCTGCTCCCGGAGGACTAACATCAAAAGTTACAGGGAAAGGGCCTGAAAGTTGATAGCAGTCAATTAGACCTTGTTCAAGAGCGACGCATCTTTGATTTATAAAATTTCTCAGCTGAGTAACTCTACTTTGCCAACCATTGTAAGACCCTCCCCACTTGGCGCAATGCGCAGTCATTTCAGGAGCAATTTCGTTAACCATACTATCTAGTAGCATAATTAAGCTTATGCAACTAAATGAAGTATTTATTAAGTCGGCATATCGAGTGATATAATATTGTTCAACAATAGGATTTTCAATGATTAGTTTCTCTAAAATATCTGTATGCCCTTGCCCGCCGGGATTGGGTAAGTTTTCCGCATTGCATGGATCTGCATTTGCGGATGGATCTGGTATTCCAGTGTAATTGATATAATGACCAAAAGTGGCATCCATGTCCCAAAGCGCATACCTCCATTTACGCTTATCTTGGGCAGTATCCAATCCGCGCCACCAAGAAGTGTTCCAATTTAACCAGTCTTGATTTACTGTAAATGAATTGATCATAAAATAATCGGCCAAAGACTTCCAATTGAGTAAAGAATCTACATAATTGAAATTGGTCGCATTGCCCATGTTATTATTGAGCACAAAATTCCGCAGTGAGGTCCAATCTGGTTGGGCATTTGGCGAACCATATTCTTGCCAGGTACCACCCCAAGTTTTTAAAAAATATAAATGGAATTTATCTTGGCCAAAATAATAATCTGTGTAATCGTGATCATCTACCTTTTCCCGAATTTCATAAACACCCCAATAGTTACCATTTACGTATACTACTGCCGGTCGCCACGTACGTTCATCTAGTTTCATATCAGCGCGAATCGATAAGGTGTGAATGAACGCATCCCTAATGTGCGCGCCATTTTCAAACGGATAATTATCACTCGCTCCTGGCTTCAACATTACTCGTTGAAACTTATCCCTAGATTTTTCAGGAAAAATCTGATGATTTAAATCGCCATTATATCCGTACTGATCTCGGCAGATATAATCAAATCCTCGTTGGTTATAAGCCCATGAATCGTTTCCATGTTTGTTGAAATCCCCTTGACCTTCATCAATAAATGCCCCATTATCTTCAAAAAGCTCAAACGAACCAATGCGATTTGGTGGATTCTGACTACCTGTTTGAAGCATTTGTTGAACCCCCTGACTGCAGACAGAAACCACGGGTACCGTATGAGTTACATCAATAAAGTAGGTGTTTGTTTCTGTAAACGAAGGAAGGCTCGTGCTATATGCAGCGGCACGTAAAACCTTTGTTGTTGTGATGGTGATTGGTGCAGTATATTGGGGTGATGCTGCCGTGGGGTCTGTGCCGTCTAAGGTATAACGAATGGTTGCACTTGGATCCGAGCATGAAATACTCACTGTTTGACTTCCGGCATAAAAACCAGGCGCCAAACTAAATACGGGTTTCGGTGTGTAAAACGGAATGGGGTTGGCGTTGGCTGCATTGGGTGTTGGCGTAGTAAACAGCGAAAACGTTGCTGCACCGTTGCTTGTTCTACCAATGGAATGATCAGATTTGGTGAGGTGTTTAATTTTAAAGGAATCCACCACAACCAACGATGGATTAGTTAGAATAATCCAATCCCCTTCGGTTTGAGACAAATTAAAATTAGGATGATATTCATTGCCATTCACCATGTTTCGTTTTGAACAAAACACCATCTTGTACCCATTGGCAGCAATTGTGCCGCTTGGTATTTGCCATTTTGTAAGATTGGTTGGTTTATCCGAAAGGTACCATCCTGTTAGATTTACCGAGCTTGCAGTCGTATTAAGTAATTCAATCCAGTCTTCTTTTTCCCCATATGCATCATTTAGACCACTAATATTAGAGCAAGAATACTCATTGATTATAACCTGAGATGAAACAGGAATAACCATTGATAATAAAAGCAAAACAAGGAAAGAAGCTCTCATATTAATGTATTATTAATGCGCAAGTTACGTCAAAATAAAGAATAAGATGCGTTAAGGGACAAAAAACAATATCTTTGTAAAAACCCTATTATTAAA
>JBEGMB010000046.1:0-3735 GCA_041183245.1 Bacteroidota bacterium | reverse complement strand
GTATTATTTCTTAGTTATGCTACATTAAAATGGCAAACAGAATACAATTGGGAGGATTCAGGCCAAGAAGATAAAGATTCGTTACTTAAGCTGATTAATGAACATCCCGCCTTAAAACATGCCACATTTGCCTTATTGATCGGATTAATTTTATTCGCGTTTTTTGCAGGTAAACGGAAACGAGCCATTATTCCACTTCCGGATGCACCAAGTAAGTTAACCGCCACCTATATACAAACAATTTCATCGATTTATCAGTCGCACGAATCCCCTTCAGTCGCGTTTAACCTGGTCAAACAACAATTCTTCCACGCAATTCTCCGCGCATTCTACACCGATTTAAGCAAATTATCCAATGAGGATAAACTTCGTGTCTTGAAGGAAAAGACTGGCTTAGAGAACCAAATAATTCACGAGACATTGAGCTTGATTAGTGCTCCGAGCGATCAGGTTGACATGGCGCATGTCTATTTAACAGCAAGAAATACACATAGTTTCTTATCCAAGGCAGGAATTATAAAAACTTTAGAAAACCCAAAACAATTCCCAATAGTTGTCAATCGCAATGCCACCATTAGTTTCTTTGTATTTATGATTGGAGTAATTTTTGTGTTCTTTGGGTTTTACAGTGCTGCGCATTCCAATCCTATAGGTCCGGGCATTGCCGTTATTGGCGGCATACTCATCGGCCTTGGAATTTTGAGATTCCGAACACCGTTAATCCGCATCGAAGATTCAGAAACCACTTATTATTTGCCATTACTCGGACAACGAGTTCCTTGCATAATCAGCTACAATGAACAGCACAATGAACTTGAATTTTACAGCACGAAAGCGCACCGTAGCCTCAGTATTCCACGGTGGGATTCTTCTCGGTTTGCTTATTCAGAATTAGTCACTTATATAAAACAAAAACATCATGGAAGAACAACAATCAACGGATAAACTAAGTTTCGAACGAAACAATTCGGAATTATTATGGGTTGCACAAAAAGTTAACGAACTGCGGGCTGAAATCGGCAAGCATGTAATCGGACAAGAGCATATTGTTGAACTTATTTTAGCCGGGGTCTTTGCCAATGGGCATGTATTGCTTGAAGGAGTTCCTGGGGTAGCAAAAACCTTAAGTGCAAAATTAATCGCTCGATTGATGAAGGTAGACTTTTCAAGAATCCAATTCACCCCTGATTTAATGCCGTCTGACGTCATTGGAACCAGTGTTTTTAATATGAAAGAAGGGCGATTCATTTTTAATAAAGGACCGATATTCTCGAACATCGTTTTAATCGATGAGATAAACCGTGCGCCTGCTAAAACACAAGCTGCCTTGTTTGAAGTGATGGAAGAACGTCAAATTACTTTTGATGGTGTTCAATACCCAATGGAGTTTCCATTTTTAGTAATCGCAACCCAAAACCCTATTGAACAAGAAGGTACTTATAGCCTTCCAGAAGCTCAATTGGACCGGTTTATTTTTAAGATTAAAATGGACTATCCAAGTTTAGAAGAGGAGGCACATATTTTAACCCGATATAAGGCGGCCAATGGGCCAATAGATATGGATCGTATTACGCCATTGTTTTCGAGTGAAGACATTAAGCGCGTGCATACATTGATGCAGGAAATGGTCGTTGAAGCAAGCTTAATCAACTATATCGCTGCCATAACGCACCGAACAAGAAGTCACGCTAAACTCTATTTAGGGGCCTCACCGCGCGCGTCGCTCTCGATGTTAAGGGCAGGAAAAGCGCTGGCCGCATTGCGTGGTAGGGATTTCATAACGCCAGAGGATATTCAATACATTGCGCTGCCGGTACTTACTCACCGGATAATCTTGACTCCTGAAGCTGAGATGGAAGGAATCACCACAGAAGAAGTAATTCGTCAAATACTTGCAGAAATCGAAATACCAAGATAAGTTAGATGCGTCAAATTAGTCTGAGTAATCGGTTTTTCTTATTGTTTGGTATTGCCATCATCATCACGGCGATGGGATATGTTTCACACCAAATAATTTGGTTATCCGCCATATCATTTTATGGCATCGGGCTACTATTTATCTGTGATTTACTTTTCTTGTTTGTGGTGGTAAAACCGGTGCGTTATGTGAAAGCGTATCAAGAAAAATTAAGTTTAGGCGATCGGAATCCAATTAAATTAACCTTGTCTAACGTAGGAAAAACCAAGGTTTGGTTTACGGTTAACGAAGGGTATCCCGTGGATATGCAAGAACGGACGAAGCACTATAATGCCTCATTAAATCCCTTAGAAAGTCTTGAGATTTCTTATGAATACATCCCAAAAAAACGCGGAGTTTATGGGTTCTCGGATACCTACATTTTCACAAAGTCGATTTTCGGGTTGATAGAGCGCCGGAGTATAATTTCACATGCTGCACCGATTCATGTTTACCCATCGATCTTGCAAATGAAGCGTTACGAACAAATGCTTTTTCAGCAAAACAAAATTCAATCCGGAATTAAGCGAGTACGAAAAATTGGCATGTCAAGAGAGTTTGAGCAAATTCGGAATTACGTACCCGGTGATGAAATAAAAAGCATCAATTGGAAAGCAACTAGCAGGAAAAATGAACTGATGGTAAACCAGTACCAGGAGGAGAAATCACAGAATGTATATTGTATTATTGACAAGGGCCGAATTATGCAAATGGAATCTATGGGTCTAAGCATGCTAGACTACGCCATTAATTCAACCTTAGTATTGTCGAACATTTGTTTGCACAAGAGTGATAAAATCGGACTGTTTACCTTTTCGGATAAACTTGGAGCAACGCTGAGTGCGTCAAATAAGCGCATTCAATTAAAGAAAATATTAGAGGTGCTTTATGCACAAAAAACCACCTTTCAGGATTCAAACTTCGAACTCTTGCAACAGCATGTGAATGATAAAGTAAGAACCCGCTCCTTACTTTTGTTATTCACCAATTTCGAGAACCCGTTTACCTTACAGCGTTCACTTCCTTATTTGCTTCAGTTAAAAAAAAGAAACTTGTTGGTTGTGGTCATGTTCAAGAACGAGGAGCTTGAACAGTTTTCAACCTTAAGTCCGAATAACCAACGTCAATTTTATCAAGGAATCTTAGCGAGTAAGATGTTAATTGAAAAGGAGAAAATGGCGAAACAATTAAATGCGATGGGGATTCAAACGATTTTAACAAAACCGGAGGAATTATCGACCGCTGTAATTAATAAATATCTTACCCTCAAAGCGAAAGGACTTTTGTAGATTTGGTAAACAAAACGGTACATATATTTGTACCTTTGTATAAATCATTAAAACGTAAACTCATGGCATTTGAACTACCTAAATTACCTTACGCCTATGATGCCCTTGAACCGCACATTGATGCGCGTACTATGGAAATCCACCATTCAAAACATCATCAAGCGTATACAACAAACTTAAATAACGCGATTGCCGGAACCGATATGGAGCATGCGACAATCGAAGAGATCCTATCCAATTGTAAGGATAAACCAGCGGTGCGTAACAACGGCGGTGGATTTTGGAACCACAATTTGTTTTGGGAAATCATGAGCCCTACCGGTGGCGGCAATCCACATGGTGAATTAGCCACTGCAATCGATGAGGCCTTTGGTTCGTTTGAAGGATTCAAAGACACGTTTACAAAAGCCGCGGCAACGCGCTTTGGTTCAGGGTGGGCCTGGTTGTGCGTGAGTAACGGAAAACTCGAAGTATGTTCAACCCCAAATC